>NZ_JMCB01000028.1 GCF_000737315.1 Hyalangium minutum | reverse complement strand
CGGCACGCCGTATCTGAACCCGGGGCAGTGCCAGACGCTGACGGTGCAGGGCCCGGCCTCGGTGCCCTCCGAGGGTGCTTACTACTTGGGTGCGTACGTGGATCCGCCCAACGGCACGGCCGAGCTGCTCGAGAACAACAACGCCAAGACGGGCGCGCGCATTGGCATCGGCTACAAGCCGGACTTCGTGGTGTCGTCGGTGACGGGGCCGGTGAGCGCCACGCCTGGGCAGCAGCTCACGGCGACGGTGGTGGTGTGCAACCAAGGCACGCAGGCAGGCGGCGCGCCCGTCGAGGTGTACCTGTCGGCGGACACCACCATCACGCCGAACGGTCCCACAGGGCCTTCGCCGGACTCCTTTGTAGGCTACGTCGGCACGCCGTATCTGAATCCGGGGCAGTGTCAGGCGCTGACGGTCCAGGGCTCGGCCTCGGTGCCCTCTGAGGGGACTTATTACCTGGGCGCCTACGTGGATCCGCCCAACGGCACGGTCGAGCTGCTCGAGGACAACAACGCCAAGACGGGCGCGCGGCTGGGTATCGGCTACAAGCCGGACTTCGTGGTGTCGTCGGTGACGAGCGCGAGCAGCGTGAGGATGGGCCAGACGCTCACGGCGACGGTGGTGGTGTGCAACCAGGGTACGCAGGCAGGCGGCGCGCCTGTCGAGGTGTACCTGTCGGCGGACAGCACCATCACGCCGAACGGTCCCACAGGGCCTTCGCCGGACTCCTTTGTGGGCTACGTCGGCACGCCGTATCTGAACCCGGGGCAGTGCCAGACGCTGACGGTGCAGGGCCCGGCCTCGGTGCCCTCCGAGGGTGCTTACTACTTGGGTGCCTATGTGGATCCGCCCAACGGCACGGTCGAGCTGCTCGAGGACAACAACGCCAAGACGGGCGCGCGGCTGGGTATCGGCTACAAGCCGGACTTCGTGGTGTCGTCGGTGACGGGGCCAGTGAGTGCCACGCCCGGTCAGCAGCTCACGGCGACGGTGGTGGTGTGCAACCAGGGTACGCAGGCAGGCGGCGCGCCCGTCGAGGTGTACCTGTCGGCGGACACCACCATCACGCCGAACGGTCCCACAGGGCCTTCGCCGGACTCCTTTGTGGGCTACGTCGGCACGCCGTATCTGAACCCGGGGCAGTGCCAGACGTTGACGGTGTCGGGCAGCGCGTCCGTGCCGTCGGCGGGCGCGTACTCCCTGGGTGCCGTGGTGGACCCGATCAACAACCAGCCCGAGCTGATCGACGACAACAACATCAAGGTTGGCACGCTCGTCTCCATCACGCCCTGAGCGGACGGGGCGCGGAGCGGCGGTCTCTCAGAGGGGGGCTGCTACCCCTCATGCCGCTGCTCCGCTCTTCAGATGATCGAGCGCAACGACTCGGCGCGGAACGCGCGGGCCATGAGGGCTATTCTTTCGGGGCTCATCCCCCACCGCCATGAACAAGCTCTTTGATGTCCTGCCGCTGCTCGTTGGTCTCTTCTTCGTTGCCCTGATCTTCCTGATCAAGCGCGTGAAGGCTCGTGGAATGCCGGTGCCTCCGGCGAGTGCGCAGCCGCCCCGTCAGCCCCTGATCAAGGCCTCGGCGGCTTCGCTCAAGGCCTTCCGCCAGAGCTTCGCCAGGCGACGGTGGCTCCACCGGCTCCTCTCCTATCCGGCCATCGGCTCCGGACTGCTCGTCCTGTACCTGGGCGCGGAGGGCAAGCGCGACAACGCTCTGTTCGAGTTCCTCGGGCTCTACTGGCGGGAGTTCGGCTTCTGCGCTTCGGTCTTCGGAATGCTGGCCCTCCTTATCGGGAAAGTCTTGCTCTTGCGGTGTCCTGCCTGCGGGGAGGGGCTGGCAACGGGCAGCAGGCTCGGCACCGATTTCATCATCAACCGGTGCCCGCACTGCCATCTCCAGCTCTCCTAGGGCCAGGAGCGGTGGAGGTCCGCTGGGAAGCGGAGGCCATCGAACCCGCGGCTACGGGCAGATGTCCCGCTGGGTGAGCGGGTTGATGTGGCCCTCGGCGTTGCCCGTGAGCGACTTCGCGTACAGGCCGCCCTCCCAGGCGCCTTCGGTGAAGTTGACGTTCGCGTAGGGCGCCAGCACCGTTCCCATGAAGCCGAAGCCCGTGGCGCTGATGCTGGTCGCATCCACGAAGTTGTAGAGCACGGCATTCGAGGCGATGCCGCCGGCAAACGAGATGCCGAAGCCCCGGAACGTCGGCGGGGTACCGCGGATGTTCACCACCACCAGCGAGCCCGCGGGCGCCTCGATGGACCACATCACCGCTCCATTGAAGGCGCTGGCGGACACGTCGAAGACGTTCAGGCTCGGGTTCGTGCCACGCATCATGACGCCGCCCCAGTTCTCGCGCCGGGTGGTGCCGTTGACCGTCAGGGCCGCCAGCTGCGAGGACTGGGTGCGCAGCTCCGTCCACCGCGCCGCGAAGTCGATCGGCGTCCCCTGTGCCCTCGTGCCGCGCGGGTACACCACCGTGGTGTCGGCGCTGAAGGTGCCTCCGTACCGGGCATCGCCCCACACGCCGCCGTTGGTGAGCTTCAGGTTGCCGCCCGCCACCAGCGCATTGGAAATATTGTTGGCCGGCAGCCGGTGGCCCACCGAGAAGTTGTTCATGGTGATGTTGCCCGCCGCCGCCACCTTGCCCTCCACGTCTGTGCCCAGGTTGTAATCCCCGTCCAGGAACAGCGTGTACTCACCCAGGCGCAGGTTGATGCACGTGGCGCACGGCCCCACCGTGAGCTGCCGTACCGCCGTTTTCACGTTCCCCGAAGGGTCCGCCACTCGGAACGTGGTGGTGTACTGGCCCGCCCGGTTGCGGTCGAGGTTGCTGGTGACGGTGATGCTCGAGGTCAGGTCCTTGGCGCACGTGTCATTCGCCGTGGCGCCTGGATCCGTGTAGGACGCGCCGCACGCCAGGGTCACGCTCGACGGACCGTTGAGCGTCAGCGTGGGAGGCAGCGTGTCCCTCACGGTGACCACGCGGCTCGCCTCGGGCGCGGAGAGGTTCGAGGGATCCTTCACGTTGTAGCGAAGCACGTAGCTGCCAGGGGCCGCTGTGTTCACCGTGCCGGTCTTCACGATGGCGCCGGTCAGGTTGCTCGCGCACTGATCAGCCGCCGTGGCCCCGGGCTCGGTGTACGCCGTGCCGCACTCCAGCGCCATGTTGGCCAGTCCGCTGAGGGACAGCGTGGGCGGCAGCGTGTCGTTCACGGTCACCGTGCGCGTCACCGGCGCCGAGGTGTTCCCCGCCGAGTCCGCCGCCACATAGCTCAGCGAGTAGGTGCCGGGCGTGCCCATCTGCACCGAGCCCGTGCGCGTGACGGTCTTGTTGCCCTCGCACAGGTCGCTCGCGCTGGTGCCCGGATCCGTGTACGTGCCACCCGCGACGCACTCCAACGTCTGGTTCGCGGCGCCGCTGAGCGTCACCACCGGCGCCCCGCGGTCCAACACCGTCACCACGCCCGTGCATGAGGACGTCTGGCCCGCCAGGTCCGTGCAGGACAGGCTCACCGTCGTGTTGCCGATGCCGTACGGGCCCGCCGGGCTCTGGATGCAGCCCGTCAGGTCATTGTCCGCGTCATAGGAGCCGCTGTCGATGCTCACGGACGCGCCGCAGGTGTACTCGGCCGCCATCGTCACGTTCTTGCAGAGCGCGGTGGGCGGGTGGCTGGGCGGCGCGGAGGTGGTGGGGATCTGGCAGGACGCCGTGCAGGCGCCGATGCTGCCCGCAGCATCCCCCTTGCGGCCGTTGCCCACGCCCAGGTCGCACTCCTCTCCAAGATTCCGGTCCACCACGCCGTCGCCGCACCAGTGCTGGCGGCACGAGAAGGAGCACGTGTCCTCCGCAGACTGTCCCGGAAACGCGGCCTGGCCGTTCATGTAGTCGCCCAGGTCGCACTCCTCGCCCTCCGGCGTCTCGTCGAGGCCACAGCCGATGGCTTGGGGCGAAGCGCCCCGGAGCAGGACGTACGGCGTGCTCGCCATGGGCGTCTGCTCTCCCGGAACCACGAGCACGTCCGAGTAGGTCTTCTGGCCGGGCATCGTTTTCTCCGGCGTGCTCAGTGCTATCGCCGCCAGCGAGAAGTTCTGCTCCGGGTACTGCGTGAACACCGAGCGCGCCGCGCACCCGCCATTGCCCGGCAGCAGCCCGTCCGGCAGTTCGCGCGAGAGCAGATCCGGGTACATCTGGAACATGTGGGCCGACTGGGCGCAGCCCGGCACGCCCTGCGCGGAGAAGTGGCCGAACGGCTCCAGCAGCGTCACCGCCACCGGCGCCGTCGTGTTCTGGTACGCGCAGCCCAGCGCGATGTACATGCCGGTGCGGTACTGCACCGAGTTGAGGACGAACGCGATCGCGTTCTCCACCAGCTGCGGCGTGCCGTTGTGAGACGGATCCGTGGCGAGCAGGGCCACGGTGCCATCGACGATGTCGCCCCACGTGTCCCGCGTATCCACCGCGGCCTGGAACGCGGCCGTGCCGCTCTGGCACGCCCCATCTCCGATGATCAGCGCGCGGTACGACATGAACTGCTCGCCCGTCATCGCCCGCCACTGAGCCGGCGTCACCACCTCGATGGCCGCGGAGGGATCCTGCTCAGCGACCGCGCGGGCCTCGCGGCTCTGGAGCCCGCCCGTGACGCTGCTGCCGAGGATCAACACCCTGTTCGTGCTGTTGACCGCCTGCTGGGCCGTACTCAGGGGCGCGGATGTGTGCTCGGCGGGAGCCTCGCTGCAGGCCATGACGGCCAGCGCAGCGCAGACCCAGAGGGAGTTCCCTACGGATTGCAGTCTCATCGGAGAAAACCTTTCGAGGATGAACGCGGCGGAGAGGGCCGCCGTGGACGCAATGCGCGGCGCCTCCGCAGCAACGTGCGTTCCATCCTGGATAGGCTGGATTCCGAGGAAAGATTCGCGGGGAACTCAGGTCCTTCGGGAATGCTCCCCCTCACTGTGAGGGGGAGCCTCCTCTACATTCGAAAAGTGCAGCGTGGCTACGGCATCACATCCGACAGCGAGCGGCCCATGAGCCAGTTGTCGTGGTACACCACGCCCGTCTGGCTGATGCTGGAGTTCCGGTACAGGCCCACCTTCAGGTAGTTGACCTGTCCGGAGAACTGGGTGGCGCAGTAGCGCTTGGGCAGCACGAGCCGGCCCTGGTGGTAGAGCTCCACGAAGCCGGTGCTCGAGCTGGGCGACCACTTCACGTGGAAGACGAAGTCGTTCCACACGCCGCGCACCAGCGGGGTGCGCCACACTTCGGTGCTGCGGCAGTAGAGGATGATGTTGCCGTTGTTGACGGCAAACTCCACCGGCGGCGAGCCGCTGCTGCCCGTGTGGTGCCACTGGGTGAAGAGCTGCCAGGTGGCCGGGGACGGGAAGTCCGACGGGAACATCGTGCTCCAGCGGTAGTAGTACTCGGAGTTCGCCGGCTCGTACGTCAGGCGCACCATCTCGTTGCGGTTGCCGCTGGCGTCGATGGGATCATCTCCCTGCTTCACGGTGGCCTTGAGCGCATAGCCGCCCTGGCGCACCGGCGAAGTGACGATCTGCAGCCGGTCCGCGCTCACCTCTTGCTCCCGGGTCCACTGCGTGAGGTTGCCCGTCTCGAAGTCGCCGCGCCACACCACTGAGGCAGCGGGTGGAGTGCTCACCGAGCCCGCGCACGGACGGGCCTCGGCGATGCTGGCCCAGTTGTTCAGGTTGTTACCCAGCACGCTGATGCGCAGGCGGCGCGCGGTGCGCGCGGGGAACGTATAGGTCTCCGCCGCCAGGGTGGCGCTGTTCCGCCCGCTGTAGACCTGGGTGTAGTTGATGCCGTCCAGCGTCGTCTGGAGGAGGAAGTTGTTGATCTGCGTGGTGCCCAGGTGCCAGGCGATGGCCGCACCCGACACCGACTTCTCCGAGCCCAGGTCGAAGTCGATGAAGGAGCCCTTGCCGAGGTTGCTCCAGCGGGTGTCCAGGTTGTTGTCCAGGGCGTTGGTTCCCGGGTTGCTGGACTCACTGCCAGAGACGATCACCGAGGTGGGGGTGAGCTGCGTGCAGTTGGACGCAGACAGCTCGCTCTCGGTGGAGGTCAGGAGTCCTGGAACTTCATCGGAGAGAGGGTCCTGCGGGCCGCAGGCCACGGTGCCGATGGTGAGCAAGGTTCCAACCAACAGAAAAACGTTCTTCATGTTCTCTCTGGGAAAAAGACAGACAGGTGGAGTGCCAGACCGCGCAGACGCAGAACTGGCGAAGACTGCGGTGCGAGGGGTCAGGGACAGCCGCTCCCCGGGCTCAGGGCCGAAGCCCCTGCTTCAGGGGTGGCTGTAGGTGTTTTGAGGCGCTCTTCTCAGGGTGACGGGGCCGCGGAATTGCGGCGCGCTGCGCGCGCCCAAAAAGAGCATTGATGACATATTTATTTCGAACTCAACACATCCCCCCTTCAAGCCAGGCCGAAGGGCAGGCGAGCAATTGCCGCAGGTGAATACATGTCTCAGGCCCGCGGTTTCGTGAAGGCCCGCTCAGGCCCGCGAATGGGCGCTCAGCTTGGCGTGTCACGCTCGTGGGCCAGCACCACCACTTGGGCGTCCTCGGTGTCCGGCACCCGTGTGTCCCAAGGAGGGTTCAGCCACGCATCCTCGCCCAGCTCCACGTCGCCTTCCTCCAACCGCTGGCGAGCCTGCGCCTGCCCGTGGCTGCGCGGATCCGGATAGAAGCCCAGCGCAATCTCCCCTCGGGCCCTCGCGTTCGCCAGCACCTGGTCGAAGGTGGCCGAGCCTGCGGAGACATAGACCCGGCGCGGGCGAAGGCGCACCGCGACGCCTCGGGGAGACAGCAGCTCCCGGTAGACGGGCGCCACATCAGGATCCAGCACCACCTGCGCCAGCAGCATCGCCACCACGCCGCTGGACACCACGCAGTCCCCGCGCCGAGGCGCGATGTGCAGGGCGGAGCGGGGGTCTCTCACTTCCGTGACCACGCGCCGGGCCCGGTGGCCGCTCACCTTCTGGCCATGGCGCAGCCGCAGCAGCATGGCCAGGGCGCTCGCGTCTCCGTTCTCGTCATGGGGATCCTCGTTGCCCAGGATGACCACTGCGTCCGCGCGGCACATCTCGTGCTGTCCCCGGTGCATGAGCGGCGCGGCCGGGCGGGTGTCACACGAGAGCTGGATGGCACTCTCCTTCTGGCTCAGGTCCTCCACCATTGGCAGGGCGCGAGGGGAGTTCTCGCCCGCGACGACCTGCACCCGGGAGCCCGTGGGCAGGATGGCGCTCAGCTCTCGCAGCAGGTGGGGCAGCGTGGAGTTGAAGCCCACGATGCTGACGTGTTGGGGCGTGGGGTCGGGCACGGCGCTGTGCGCGGGCAACTGGGAGGAGGGCAGCTCGCTCCCCAGGCGCCACCGGCCGAAGCCCGAGGCCAGCAGGATGAGCCGGTCTCCCCGCGCCAGCTTCCGGGGACTCGCGGGCGCCGGGCACAGGATCATCTCTCCCGCTTCGGTGCGCACGCCGACGAGGATGGCGTCGTGCACCCGGGCATGCACCTCGTCGAAGCTCTGCCCCACCAGGGAGTCGGGAAGGGGCTCGATGTAGAACTCGCAGCCATCGAACGCGAGCAGGTGCCGCAGCACGAAGTAGATGCCGTCCTGCCGGGTGCTCGCGGCGAGGATGCTGGCCACCACCTCGTCCGCCGCGATGATGTCCATCGCGAGCTGTCCCTCGCCCGCTACGCCCGGCTCGCCCGCCAGCGAGAGCAGCTCCCGTGCCTCGGTGTGGCGGGCCTCGACGATGACCCGCCCCTCGAAGCCCGTCTCTGCCACGCGGCGCATGGCCAGCAGCGTGGACAGCGTCCACTGCACGGAGTCGTCATCCGAGAGCGTCGCCGGAGGCGTGACGATGACCGCCCGGGCCGAGGGCGCGGCGACTCGCAGCAGCGCCTGCTCGTTGCGAGGATCTCCCGTGCGCACCACCGTGCGCAGCCGGTGGCCCGGCACCTGGCGAGCGGGCCTCAGCGCCGCGTCAATGCGGTCCTTGTCCTCGGGGGCCAGCACCACCAGCGTGCAGCGCTGTCCCGAGCGGGCGAGCTCCCGCGCCACGAGCGCCACGTTGGGCGCGTAGCCGAGGCACAGCACGTGGCCCCGCTCGACGACGGGGTTGAGGCCCGAGCGCATGTCGGTGATGCGCTCGCCCATCTTCGAGGCCAGCGCTGCGGTCAGCAGCGACAGCGCGAGGATGCCTGTGCCTGTGGCGCCCAGTGCCAGCACCCGCAGGCGGATGGGGTCTCCCGCCATGGTGCCGCCATCCAGGAAGTGGGTGACGGACCACCACAGGGCTTCCGAGGCGCCGGGGAACTGCGCGTCGCCCGGGTGCACAGCGAGCGCCAGTACCGCGAAGGCCGAGATGAGAATGGCCGTGAGCAGCAGCAGCACGGCCACCTGCACCAGCGGGGGATAGGTGAGCAGCTGATCCAGCCGGTAGATGAGCCACGCGCGCCCCGCGCGTCCGGCCCGCCGCAGCAGTGAGGCCTGCATGAGGTGCTCAGGTTAGCACTGGCGTAGGGGAGGGGCCCAGACCCCTCAGAGGGTGTTGAGGTAGAGCCAGCAGGCGAAGCCTTGGCCTCTAGATGCGTCCCGGGAGTTCCCTGATGCGCCGTCGAAGAGACCGGAGCGGCCGCCTGTTCGGAAAGGTCGGGGGTTTTGCGCTTCAAAAGTCCCTACCTTTCCGAACAGTCACGCTCGTGGGGCTCCCAGCACGTCGCCCCCAGTCGCAGCTGCCGGAAGGTGGCTCGGCTTCTCTGCAGAAGGTCCAGTTCAGGATGCAAGGGAGGGGCGCCGGGGGCGAAGATCGGCACGTAGCAGGCGCCCTGGTACATGTGGCCCGTGAGCCACGCATCGCACTCTTCCCGGCTGACGCCCATGCGTATCCAGCAGGCTCCGTTGAGGACGACTTGCCGGGGATGGGGGCATCGGCCCTTCTTGTCGGGCTGGGCCTGTCCCTCGTAGGGCTCGGGAAGCGTGTCTGCGGACACGGGCTGGGAGGAGGAGGGAGGGTGAGCGGTGGGTGCGGCGGAAGCCGCCGTCTCGCCAAGGCCCGCGGGCGCACCCTCGGACGGGCTCGCGCCAGCGGCGAGGGGCTCGGCGTCTGGAGCAGGCCCAGCACCATCGCGAACTCCCAGCAGGAGCAGCAGGGCCACTCCCGCCGCCCTGGCGAGGAACGCTCCAGAGGTGGCTGCGCAGGCCAGGCGGTGGCGGCGCGCGGGCTGCGCAGGCTGGGCGGAAGGGGCGGCGGAGGCAGCAGGGGATGGCGAGCGGAGCGAGTCAGCGGCGCGCTCCAGAGCAGGTGCCAGCTCGGCGGCGGTGATGCGCTCCTCGGGGCGGATGGCGAGCATGTGCAGAATGAGCTCGCGCAGCGGCGGCTCCACCCGGGCCGAGAACAAGGCCCGAGGCAGCCTCAGCGAATCCAGGTACCCGTGGCCCTGCGCATCCGTCTGGAGGTCGCCCATCTCCGGGTACTTGCCGGTGGCGAGCACGCAGGCGGTGACGCCCAGGGCGAACACATCATCCGCAGGGCCAGGTCTGCGAAACTCGAACTCAGTGGTGGCACGAATACTGGTGAAGCGTATGAGTGCGCCGTGCCCCGTATTGACACCGAGTTGAACAGGCCCTCTCGCCTGGAGGAAGCGAGCGTCAGTGGTCGTTATAAAAGCAATCTCCCGGAGATGCGTGCCACTGATCCGCGTGACTGCGGCTCGTCGGGCGAGGTAACGCCTCGAATCGACGAGGACTTGAAGAACTGCAGTGGGCCCGGATGCTCTTGCCCGCCGTGCTCGACATCCCGCGCTTTCCACGGGTCGTCTCGACCTCCATTCTGGGGTGCCTCGTTGACAGGATCGCACGGCGTGCTCGTAAGCTCGGGAGCGTGTCGGAGGAAGCCAACGCTTGGAGGCGCTGCGTGTCGCGTGGGTGGGTGGTGCTGCTGTGCATGGTGCTGGTGGGGTGTAGCGGCACGGCCCCGAGCATCCGCAGCACCTCGGAGCAGCCCCAGCGCTGTGTCTCTGTCCCGCTCGGTGACGGTACGGCCAGGGCGCGCAAGGAGGCGGTGGCGGCCCCGCGAGCGGGGATGCGAGTGGTGCTGGTGGTGGCGCCAGCGGAGGCTGTTCCCGTAGAGCCACTCGCGCCACGCTCGGCGCCTCTCCTGGAAAGGCTGCCCGGCGAGGGACTGGGCGATGGCGTCCCCCGCGGAGTGCTGCGGTGGGTGCCTGAAGGCGCCCCGGAGCTGGAGGCCCGGGCTGGTGGCGCGGCGGGAGAGGTGGTGGTGGTGGGAGGTGCGGTGGTGGCGGCGGTCGGCAGCGGCCTCCTGGTGTGCCTGACGGCCAGTGCGGCCGCGCATGGGGAGGAGACACCCATCGACATCGCGGACGAGTACTACGGCACGCACTTCGGCGATGTGAAGGGCTGGGTCCAAGGTCAGTACCCAACCCAGGCTCCTCCCGGCGCGGCGGCCAGGCCAGAGCCCGACCAGCGTGACAGGAAACGGCTGGGGCGCATCTACGTCACCTACTCGAAGCTCAACAAGACAACCCACCGCTACTACGCGGAGCGGACCAGCATGGTCGTTGATCTCACGGAGTCCCTCCGGTTTCAGGCAGCACTGGCCGTTCTTCTTCGAGAGAGGAACCATCATCTGGACGAGAACACGGAGCCTCGGGGGGCTGCTTTCTCACCTGCGGAAGTGGATCGATTCGATGCCGGGACTGCCGTTGACTATGGCCAGAGATACGACGACGTCGCGTACTGGCGGATTCGTGGGAGGGAGCAGCAGTTGATGGATTCCCTCGGGGGTGCTCGCTCTGACACCGGAGAGCCCTATCAGACCGAGAATGCAGTACGAGGTGTGGCGAAAGACAATCCACGCGGCCGACGGTTCCACGATGTTGCCACGCAGATGTGGGGTCTCCTTTACCCATACACGGGGTACTAGAAATGCCGCGACTCTACAGGCCAGGCTCGTTCTTGAGAGTCCCCCTCGCCGACGGCTCCTTTGGCTATGGCCGGGTGCTGAAGCCGCCGCATGACGCCTATTACGGTTACAGAACCGAGACTCCGGATTCCGATCTGAAGCGCATCGCCGCCCAGCCCATCCTCTTCAAGATTTCGGTCCGCCACTTGGAAGAGAGGAGGTGGACGCTCATCGGGTGGAGAGAGATGGAGGAGCAGTTTTCTCAGCCCATCGTTCAGTTCATGCAGGACATCGGGAACTTTCGCGACTGCACGATCTTCGACACCGCCGGCCATGAGAGAAGCGCGGAGCCGCAAGAGTGTGTCGGGCTGGAGCGCCTGGCCGTGTGGGAAGAGGAGAACGTCGAGGAGCGCCTGCTCGACGCCTTCATGGGACGACCCAACGCCTCGGTGGAGCACCTGAAGGTGCGCCTGAAATAGGCGAGCTTCCATCCGGCGCGGGAGGCCGCTTCCAGGAGCGGACTACCGCTTGCGCTGGGCCGAACCCTTCTTCCGGGCACTGGCCTTCTTCGCCGCACCCACGGCCTTCTTGGCGGCCTTCTTCGCTGCACCCACGGCCTTCTTGGCGGCCTTCTTTGCCGCACCCACAGCCTTAGTCGCGGCCTTCTTGGCGACCTTGGTGACCTGGGCCACGCGAGGCAGCTCGTTTGGCGTGTGGATCACGGCCTCGATGTTGTGGCCGTTCGGGTCGATGACGAAAGCGGCGTAGTAGTCCGGGTGGTACTCCAGCCGGAGGCCCGGCGCGCCATCGCTCTTGGCGCCCAGCTCGAGCGCCTTGGCGTGGAACGCATCCACCTGGGCGCGGCTCTTGGCCATGAAGGCGATGTGGACGCGCGGGTGCGGATCCGGCGCCGCGCCAATCCAGAAGTACGGCTTCTCGTCTCCGTAGCCGCCGGCCTCTGGGAACTCCATGAGCATCTTGTAGCCCAGCGTTCCCAGCACCTCATCGTAGAAGCGCTTGGACTCAGCGTAGTCCTTCACCCTCAGCATGATGTGGTCGAGCATGGGCTGCCTCTCTAGCACAGATCTGACCCAACAGGGTGGGTGAGTGACGGACTACCGGAGGGTCAGGGAGACACTATCGCCCGGGCGCACCGCGAGTTCCTCGTCCGTGGTCAGCACCGCCTCGGAGCCGATGGTGTCCGCCTGGAAGCGGAGCGAGCCCCGGTCGTTCACCAGGTGGTGGGGGATGGTGAAGGTGCGGGTGCTCATTCCTGGCACCAGTCCCAGGCGGAGGCGGTGGGTGCCATCCACCACGTACATCGTGAAGTCGAGCGGCTTCTGGTTGCGCACCTCCAGCGTCGTCTTCGGCGGCTGTGGCTGGGAGGGATCCACCTGAGCCTGCGGGGTGCTGCAGGAGATCGCGGACACGAGCAGGAACAGCGGGAGCAGCTGGACAGCGCGCATGGAGACCTCTCGGTGCGTGGAGGAAGTGCTGCCGCCTCAGGCGCTCTGGACGCCCGGCGCCAGGGACACCTTGAACCGCAGCTGCAGGACAAGGTGCCCGTTGGCCGGCACGTCGACCTTCCAGGTGCAGAACCCGTGGTCGTCCAGCTTGAAGCCGCTGGAGCTCTTCTCCTCGTCCAGCTCGACCTTCACGTGTTCGATCTCGGAGACGGGGATTCGCTCGGTGACCACCACGTGGCGCGCCTCGCCCGAGAGGTTGGAGAGATAGATGCTCACGTTCGTGGTGGACTCGTTCCACTTGCTGACGGTGTTCTGCTTGGAGCTCTTCTTCTCCTCGCGCCGCACGCGCAGCGCGTCGTCCGGGCCGAAGCTCAGCTCGAACTTCTCCTGGGGCGCCACGAAGAGCGTCTGGGTCCATCCCACGAAGCCGTTGTCCTGAAGCAGCTCCACCGGTCCCGCCAGCACCGGGCTGGGCGAGGTGTTGCGCGCCACCGCCCGCAGGAACACCTTGTTCTCCAACTCGGGGAATGTGACCAGCGCGGACTCCGCACCACCCTCGAAAGTGAAGAGCGGGATGACGTTGGGCCGCCCATCCGAGGGGATGGTGCTTTTCCCGGGCGCCTTCAGGTTGCGCGTCTCTCCGCCATCGTCCACCCCGGGCAGATCCACGCTGGTGGGCGCCGCAGGGCTGCTGCTGCCACCGGAGGAGGGCGTGCTGCCCAGGCCGGCCTTCTGCACTTGGACCTGCCGGGCCTGCACCACCACGGACTCGTTCTTCTTCTTCGCGGTGAGCAGATCCGCGTGCAGCACGGGCGGCTCGGTGCCCAGCGAGGAGCGCGCGGTGGAGAACTTCAGCTCCACGTCCTTCCAGTCCTCGCCCGTGGCCTGCCACACGGCGGCCGAGGAAGTGAGCTGCAGCTGGCTGCGGCCCAGCAGGCGCGCGGTGTGCAGCGGGCGCCAGAGGGCGTTCGGCACCACATAGTCGATGCGGACCTCCACCTCGCCATCGGCGTCGGCGAGCACGTCCGCCTCCAGCCAGGACACCACTTGGTGGTCCACGCGATCCATGGCCTGGCGCTGGACGGTCGCGACACTGATCTCCTCCGCGAGCCGCTCGGCGGTGAAGGAGGCTTGGAGCATGGACTCGCGCAGCTGGCGGGACTTGCGGAACAGCGCGTCGAAAGAGTCCTGCCACTGGGCCGCCATGCCCATGCCCCAGCCCGCGTCCTCCGGGATCTCCTCGGCGCCCAGGTGGAGCATCTGCTGGATGCGCTCGAAGCGGGAGCGGGCGTTGGCTTGGTCCTCCAGCACCTGCTGGCGCTCGTGCTGCAGCGACTCGATCTTCTCCTCGAGCGCGCGGGCGGCCTCGGGCTTGTCCGCGGTGCGGATGCGCAGGCTGCGGCGCATGCGGGCGTCCGCCACGCGGGCCTTGCCGGTGACGACCTCCGCGCGCAGCGAGACGTCCTGGATCACCGGCGCCACGCCGTGGACGACGATGCGGTTCTGTCCCGCCTTCACGCGGACCGTGCCCCGGCGGGTGACCTGGGCGCGATCCTCCAGCAGCGTGACGGAGCGGACGGGCGCCTCCAGGGCGGTGGTGCCCGTGGGCAGCGGGGGATCGAAGTGCTCCACGCCGGTGGGAGAGGAAATCTGGATGGCCGTGCTCATGTCACGCCTCCCGGCGGTTGCCGCCGTTGAGCTCGTTGTTGGCGTACAGCTTCACCACGTACTGGGCTGCCAGCTTCGCCGTGCTGTTGGCGGGCACGGTGATGCGCCAGCGGCGCCCGCCTTCGAGCGGCTGGGTGCGCTCCTCCTGGGTGTATGCCTCCCAGGCGGGGGTGACGGTGCCCTCCTCGACGACGACCTCGGCCTCCGCGGCAGGCTGGGGGATGCGCTCGCGCACCTCGCAGACGATCTCCCGGTCCAGGTTGTTGGCCAGATCAATGAGGATGTCGTGCCACAGTTCCGTGGTGGCGACGATCTTCGTGCCGCTGCGGGCCTCGCGGTACTTCGTGTTGCGCGCGCAGCGGATGGCCTGCTCCACGCCGAGTCCCAGCTTGAAGTCCCCACGCGGTGGCACCGCGGGCAGCGTGGTGGAGAGCACGTACTCGCCACCGACGTAGACCTCGGCGGGGCCGGCCAGCATGGGCGCGGCGAGCGGGTTCGTCACCTGGGCCTGACGGTAGACGTTGGTGTCCTCGCGAGGGACGGCCACATAGAGGACGCTGGCACCGCCGCTGCGCGAGCCCAGGGCCACGGAGTGGAACACGCCGTCCGAGGGCACATCCACGGTGGCATCCGCCGCGTAGCTGAAGTCGAAGAAGCCTCCGATGCTGCGCGCATCCACCGCTCCACCGGGCAGCGGCGCGTTGGCCACGGCGCGGGCCCGGTTCTCCGCGTGCGCCACCGCGGCCATCACGTCGAAGGACACCGTGACGGAGAAGCGAGAGAGCGTCTCCAGGTAGAAGCGCTGCGCGTTCACGGGCTGGAGCCGGTTGCGATTGGCGGCATCTTCCGCCGAGGAGAGCCGCAGGTGGGTGAAGACCACCGCCTCCAACTCAGCCTGCGAGGGGCCACCTCCGCCTGGACCTGCCGCCATCGCGCTGAGTCGCGCGGAGGAGCGTCCGCCCACGGCGATGGACTTGGGCGCCGGCGCGCTCCGTGACGCAGGAGCGGGCGCGGCCATGACAGGGGCCATGGAGGGGGGCGGCGGAGGCACTGCCTGCTCATAGGACTCCTCCTCGTAGATGGCACCGTCGGAGGACTCTTTGATCTCCGCCTCATCATCCATCTCGCCGGTATCGGCCGCCCGGCGCCGCTCGAGGCGCATGCTCTTTTTTCGAGCCTTGTCCCTGCGAGGTTCCGGAAGCGAGGGGACGCTCGCGGAGAGGAGCGCGTCGTCCAGATCCGCGGGAGCCTCCAAGGTGGGGAAGGCGTACGGCGACGGCGACGGCAGCCGGTGCAGCAGGCTCATGCGGTCGCGGTCGTAGTCAGCGAAGAGCGCCCCGGCTCCCTGAGGAGCGGGACGGAACCCCGCGCGAGCGGACGGTGGAGGCTGCGCGCGGCCAATGCGAATGGAGGGCAGCTCGGGCAGCTCCGTCCACGTCATGGGCGCGGCGGTGGAGAGCACCAGCTTCACACCGCGCCAGTCCTCGCCCGAGTGCTGGGCGATGAGCGCGCGCATCACCAGCTCCACCTCGCGGCAGTCCCGGCTCAGCCGGCACTGGTAGCTGGGAGCCCAGCGGGCGCCGGGGATGAAGTACTCGAGGGAGAGCTCCGCGCGGGAGAGCGAGGCGCCGGTGTGGCGCAGCTGCACGTGCACGGACTTGTAGAGCTCGGAGGTGGTCACCTGGCGGGCGGTGGAGGCCTGGGCGATCTTCTGCTCCAGGACGGCCACTTCCTCGTTCAGCTTGCGGAGCTGCTCGCGGAGCTTCCGCGCCTCGGCGAGCCGGGTCTGTACGCCGTCATGGGAGAACTGCTCCAGCGCCATGCGGGCACCCAGAGGCGAGGGCGGCGGGGGCTTTCCCTCCTCGGGCTCGGGGCGCGGCGGAATGGTGACGCTGCCCAGGATGGACATCTCCCACTCCTGTTCCTGGAGCTGGCTCTCGACCGTGCGCACCTGCTGGCGCAGCTTGCGGAGTGAGGCCTCGTCCACGGTCTCCAGGGGCGCTTCCCGGGGAGGGATCCACAGGCCGACACGCACATGGGTGGCGGAGAGGTCCGCCTGCAGTGTGCCCGTGGAGAGCACTCGCACGCGCACGGTGGGATCAAAGAGCGAGAGCGGGAGCTGGGGAATCTCGAGCTGCGTGGGGGGCTTGCCGTCAGGGCAGTCCAGCACGAGGCGGCGGGTGATGCGCGCTCCCTGCTGGTAGACGACCACGGTGTCGATGCGGGATTCCACGACGGGCATTTGCGCTCCCGGAGTCAGAGGCGGTGAACGCTAGAATGCAGCCGCGCGCGGGAGCAAGGCGCATCGTGGGAGGAGCGCATGAGTGGCGAGGTCGAGTTCTGGTTTGATTTCGCAAGTACGTACTCTTACGTAGCGGCGCTGCGCGTCGAGGCTGTGGCAGGCAAGGTAGGTGCACGGGTGCTCTGGCGGCCGTTCCTATTAGGGCCGATTTTTACCGAGCAGCAGGGCATCAAGGACTCGCCCTTCAACGTGAACCCGGTGCGCGGCCGCTACATGTGGAGGGACCTCGAGCGGCTGTGCGCGAAGCACGGGCTGCCGTGGCGCAAGCCCACCGTGTTTCCGCGCAACAGCGTGCTTGCGGCGCGGGTGGCCCTCGCGGGGGCCGAAGAGCCCTGGGGACCGGCCTTCGTGCGAGCGGTTTTCTCCGCGAACTTCGCCTGGGATCAGGACATCTCCGCACGGGCTGTCATGGAGGAGGCGCTCACCCAGGTGGGAGCGGATGCGCCCGCGGTGCTCGAGCGGGCGGAGTCACCGGAGAACAAGCTGCGCCTGCGGGAGCAGACCACGCGCGCTTCGCAGCTCGGCATCTTCGGCGCGCCCAACTTCATCGTGAAGGGCGAGCTGTTCTTCGGCCAGGATCGAATGGAGGACGCGTTGGAGTTCCTGATGGGCCCGCGATAGCCAGCACAGGCTCCCCGCATGTTCGGAAGGGGGAGCCTGTCGTTTCCTCTGATCAGGGCTTGAACGTATCCACCGCCTTGCGGCCCACGGCGGGGTCATCGGTGAAGACGCCATCGAGGCCGGCCTTGAGGTACTCCTGGATCTCCGTGACGGAGCCCGCCTCGTTGCGCGTGGAGGCCGTGCTGTTCGATTTGAGCGGCGCGGGCAGGAAGTTGTTCTCGGGACGGAAGGTCCACGAGTGCACGAGCAGCCCCTCCTCGTGCGCGAAGCGGATGACGTCGGTCGGAGTCTGGAATGCGCCCGCGCTGTCCACGTTGATGAGGTTCAGCTTGTAGGGAGAGACGCCGTCCGCGTACTTGGCGATCTCCTTGATGCTCGCCTGGGTCAGCAGGTCCCCGTACTTGCGCGTGTCACCGGCGGCCACGAGGTCATAGGGCGCCTTCTCCGCCGAGTCGATCAGCTGCATCAGCTTCCACTTCTCCTGCGAGGTGCCGATCTTCTGCCGCAGGGCCTTGAGGTTCGTGGTCTCGAAGGACTGGATGAAGACGTAGGCCTTGTTCTTGGTGAAGTCGTTCGCCTTCAGCGTCTCCACCAGCTTGTCCTCCAGCGGCAGGTTGATGGACTGGAAGTAGGTGGGGTGCTTGGTCTCCGGGGTGATGTGGATGGTGCGCCCGGTGGAGTCGGACAGCTCCTTGGCCAGCTCGATGACCTCGGTGAGCGTGGGGATCTCGAACTGATCGTTGTACTGCATGTTGCCCGGGCGGATGTCCGGGATGCGCTCACGGGCGCGCAGCTCCTTGAGCTCGGCCAGGGTGAAGTCCTCGGTGAACCAGCCGGTGATCTGCACGCCGTCGATGGTCTTCGTCTTCTTGTAGCTCTCGAACTTGGCGATCGTGGAGACGTTCGTGGTGCCGCCGATCTCGTTCTCATGGCGAGCCACGAGCACGCCGTCCTTGGTGGACACCACGTCCGGCTCGATGACGTCCGCCCCGTCCTCGACCGCCTTGCGGTAGGACGCCAGCGTGTGCTCCGGACGCAGCGCGCTCGCACCGCGGTGGCCGATCACCAGCAGCTTGGGCAGCTCCTCATCGCTGCAGCCGGTGAGCGAGAGGGCGCTGCCAGCCAGCAGCGGCAGCGCGACGGACAAGCGGAGAAGGCTTCGCAGGGAAGAGCGAGGCGAACGAGGGGAGGTGTGGGGGTGCAAGTGAGGCTCCTTGTTCGTGACGTCCGTGTCACGGGAGATGTGACACGGCATCAACGGGGGCCGCACGCTGACGCAGGTGGAAAGACTGCGTCAAGTGACGCTCCGGTGAGAGGGACCGCAGTCCCTCTCGACCCAGCGCATCAAGGCTGGCGCTTGAGCCAGGCGACGACGTCCGCCCCGGTCCTCTCACGCAGTGCGACATCCTGGCTCAGCCGCTCCAGCGTCTGCGCCATGGCTTGATGGGCCTCATTGACGGGGTGCACCTGCAGCAGGGCCTTCGTCTCCTCGAGCTGCTGGCGAGTGCGCAGCGCACCCAGGGCTTCCACGACGCGCCGCAGCAGCATGGGAGCTCCGCCGGTGCGGGCGACCACGTCCTTCCAGCGCTCCTGGATCACCTTCCACCACGCGTCGCGGCCCGTCCGGTTGCCCAGCAGCGAGCCGAGGTAGATGGTCACGTCCTGCATCTTCACCGTCTCCGTGAAGAACAGGTCCTGGCCCCGCTGCGCCAGCGCCGGGTTCTCGAACGAGGCCAGCGCCGACAGGTACCGGCGCTGCGTGGCCGGGTCTGGATCCGTCTTCAGCTTCTCCAGGAGCGTGTCGAACAGCGCCGCGTCTCCCGCTCGCGCCACCATGTGCACCGCGCTGTCCAGCAGGTTCGGCTCCAGCGCCGTCTTGTCTCCCGCCAGCACCTTCGTGATCCGCGGCCGCGCGTCAGCGAGCGCCTGGCCGCCGCGCGCGAGCACACCCACCGCGCGCACCAGCGCCGCGCGCCGCAGCTTCACCCGGTCCGACTCGCCCGCGGCCGACTCCCAGCCCAGCTTTGTCAGGGCCGGACCCAGCAGCTTCTCCACCCAGCGGCGGAAGCGCTCCTGGTCCTCGCCGTCCACCAGCCGCGACTCCACGTAGCTCAGGCGGCCCACCAGCTCCTCGAGGACGGCGTCGTCCTCCTCGCCACCGAAGCGGCTGGCCAGCTCCAGGAAGTCCGCCGCGGAGGACTGCCCGGATCGCACCAGCGCCCAGCGGTCCGCCAGCAGCGAGATGCGCTCGGCGGGCGCCAGCGCCGAGAGGTTCGCGGCCAGCTTCTCCAGCATCGGCCCGTCGTAGGCCACGCGGTAGAAGCCGGTGGAGCCCGCGTTGGCGAACAGCCACTTCACCTCGCCGCTGCCCTCCAGCGTCACCGTGGCTTGCTCGTCGCGCAGCAGGAAGCGGTGCTCTCGCACGCCACCGCTGTCCGCGAAGCGCAGCACCACTGGCACGGGCCAACGCTCGCCGCTGCTCACCCCCGGCTCCGTGTAGAACCGCCGCTGGCTCAGTGTCAGCTTGCGCCCGTCCTGCTTCACCGACAGCAGCGGGTAGCCACTCTGGCCGATCCACGCGTTGGCCAGCTCCACCACCGGCTGCGAGGAGGCCGCGCCGAGCGCCCCCCACAGGTCGTCCGCCACCGCGTTGCCACGCGCGTGGGTGCGCATGTACTGGCGGATGCCCTCGCGGAACGGGCCCTCTCCGAGGAAGCCCTCGATCATCCGCAGCACCGCGCCGCCCTTCTCATAGGTGATGAGGTCGAAGCTCTCGCCGGCCTCGCTGGCGTTGCGCACCTCGCCGCGGATGGGGTGCGTGGACTTGAGCGCATCCAGGTGCAGCGCCGCCGCCTTGCCTGAGTCGAAGTCCAGCCACACGCGCCAGTCCGGCCGCCACGCATCGACGATCTTGAACGCCATCCACGTGGCGAACGCCTCGTTGAGCCACAGGTCGTCCCACCACACCATCGTCACCCAGTTGCCGAACCACTGGTGCGCCAGCTCGTGCGTCACCACCTCGGCCACCCGCTTCTGCACGGACAGCGGCGCGCTGGCGGGGTCGAGCAGCAGCGCCACCTCGCGGTAGGTGATGAGGCCCGCGTTCTCCATGGCGCCTGCCTCGAAGTCCGGGATGCCGACCTGATCCACCTTGCCGTAGGCATACGGCAGGCCGAAGTAATCCTGGAGCCGGGGCAGTGCCGCCAGCGCCGCGTCCTGGCCGAAGCGCGCCAGGTGCGCCTTCTCCGGCAGGGCCCACGTGCGCACGGGCACGCCATTCACCTTCTCCTCCGCCGTACCTACCAGCGGGCCCACCACCAGGGCGATGAGATAGGAGCTCAGCACGTCCATCTCCTGGAACTTCACCGTGCGCAGGGTGCCCTCGGTGGTGTCCGAGACGATGGCGCCGTTGGAGAGCGCCACCAGGCCCGGCGTCGGGGGAATGCGCACCGTGATGGCCCAGCGCGCCTTGAAGGAGGGCTCATCGAAGCAGGGGAAGAGGCGCCGGGCGTCAGCGGCCTCGAACTGCGTGGCGGCGACCTTGCCCGCCAGATAGAGGCCGCGCAGGCCCTCGGTGAAGCGGCCCGTCCACTCCACATCCAGCGAGGCGGTCCCCGTGGGCAGTGGCTTGTCGAAGCGCAGCACCAGCGTCTCGCTCTGTTGCGCCGGCTGGATGGAGGTGGGGGTGAGCTGCGAAGAGCCAGCACGGAACGTCACCTTGCCGAGCTGCAGCGCGATGCCGTGGAGGATGAGCTCGTCGGTGGCCCCCGTCACCTCCAGCTCGATGGTCTGCGAGCCGGAGAAGGTGTGCTCATCCAGGTTGAGCGTCACCGTCGAGAGGTAGCGGCGGGGAAGGACAGTCCGAGGAAGGCGGAAGTTCTTGTCTTCGGTCAGGTGAGCCATAGGGGCGGGGAATCTACCCCCGAGGTGACGTGGGCTCACAAAGATTGGTGAGGGATTGGTGAGGGAGTGCACCTCCGGGCATGCACCTGTCTAACGGTGGACCCTCTGGGAGAGGGGGTCGCTCAGCCTGGATCCGCGGCGACGAAGAAGACGGCCGCGGCGCCAATCAGCACCGCCGCACCGCCCGCGTACACCCAGGGGCTCTCGTACCAGGCGCGCTGCTCGATGACGGAGAGCTGCAAGGGGGCTTTGGGGGTAGCGGCCCGGGCCAGCGTGTTGCCCTGGGCATCCAGCGCCTCCAGGAAGTACCAGGCCGTGAAGTTCCTGGAGTTTCCGGGCGTGGGCAGCTCTCCCGCGCACGTGTCCCCTTCGCAGGTCATCCGCGCGGCGCGGTAGGGGCCATCCGGGACGGGGGCGTGGCGCAGCAGCACCTGGCTCGTCTTGCCCTGAGGGTCCTTCAAGGAGGCACGCACGAGCCGCGGGTCGGCGGAGCCCTCGCGCGGGAGCACCTCCAGCTTCGGCCGGGCCGCGAGCTGCGCGCGCACCCGCTCCAGCAGCTCCACCTGCTTGGGCGGGGCTCCGGCCGGGGGACGGACCCAGGCATCCTGCTCGAGCGCCTCGGTGATGCGCAGCTCGGCGGTGGTGGCGTCTTCCAGCTGCAGGTGGATGTAGCCCAGCTCCAGCAGGGCCTGGGCACGCTCAGTGGCGGGCCGATCCGGCAGGGCCAGGTAGCGCTGGTACTCCACCACGGCCTCCTCGTATCGGAGTTCTTCCGCAAGCTTGCGAGCGCGCTCCCGCATGCTCTTCGCGTCCTCGGTGGAGGACTGGGAGAGCAGCGCGGCGGGAGCGGCGCGCAGGGGCGCGTCAGGGGCAGCGGTCAGGAGCAGGAGCGTGAGCGTGAACACGGGGCCCCAGCGTACCCGACCCCGTGCCCGGATTCAGAGCCCTCCGACCTCCAGGGCGCCGCCCACCCCGGGGAAGGGCTTGGTCACCACGGCATGGAAGGTGATGTCCTCCAGGACGATGTTGACCGGCAGCGTGTCCGTGCCAATGCCCAGTCGCTTCACCGTGTTGTTGACGATGAGCCAGATGCGCTTCTTGCCCACCGCCTGCACGAGCACCGGATCCGTGATGGTGAAGGGCTTGCGCTCGCCGGGAGCGAAGGCCTGCGTGGTCAGCAGCACGGAGGCGGCGCTGAAATACGAGGGCAGGTTGTTGTTCGTGTAGAACAGGGGTGTGCCTGGCTCGGCCTTGCCGTTCAGCGCCAGCCGGGCGCCCGCCTCCAGGGTCAGCGTCCGCGTCGGGTTCACCACCGTCAGGCTCGCGGAGATCTCCCGGAGGATGACGTCGCCCACCGCCTCATTGGGCACGTCGATGGCGACCTCGGCGTAGACGGGCTCCAGCAGCGAGGTGACCTGGACGCTCTGGTCGAAGGGCTCGGTGGTGACAGCCACCTCGGCCGAGCACGCGGTGAGCAGCAGCACACAGGGAAAGAGCGCGCGAATCATGGGGGGCCTCATCGGAAGGTCCAGGAGAGATCGAGCACGGGCGCCACAGCGAGCCCGCCGCCAGGGAAGGCCGGCTCATCAATGTCCACGTATGCGGCACCCAGGGCCACGCCCAGGTGCTCACCGCCGTAGCGCACGCCCGCGGCGGCCCGCAGCTTGGAGCCTCCCTTCAGGCGCACACCCGCCTCCGCGATGAGCTGGAGCGTCTGGGTGAGGTGGAAGGCCGCCGCACCCGTCACCGCGAGATAGTCCGACTCGTAGTGCGCATAGCGCGCCTCGCCCTGGACAGTCAGGGGCCCGAGCGCCAGGCCATAGGCGCCATAAACGGTGGGGCCCGACAGCGTGGGCTCGAAGCTGTCGAGGGCGGGCTCCCGTCCCGTGACGGCCGAGGAATAGACGGATGCACCGACGAAGTGCGTGTAGCGCGCGCCGGCCACGAAGCGGTGCGGGCCGGCCTCCATCGCCCAGCGCAGGCCCAGGTTCGGCGCCAGCATCACGTCCGCGATGAGCGAGGTGTCCAGCACGAGCCCTCCCACCAGCGGAAGCGCCGAGCGCTGCAGGCCAATCACCGGGTGGGCGATGACGGTGGCGGCGTCCGTGGTGAGCAGCCGTCCGTTCCCAGAAGGTGGGGAGTCCTCGGACTGTGCGAGCGCGGGGGAGGAGAGACAGAAGAGGAGGAGGAGAGACGGAAGAAGAAGGAGTCGAAGGTTCACAACGGCTCGCTCCTGAGGCGTGAGAGGGTTGCCCTCTATTGCCGCAACACGGACGCGCTGGATCGACTTGTGCCCTCTGAGTGTCAGCCACGTGGCAGCAGGTAGGTGGGGTGAGGCGGACTCATGGCTCGCTCCAGTCCTGCTTGCTCCTCCAACGTTTGGAGCGGGAGGGCGAGAGGCTCCCTGCCAGGCCGCACTTGCGAAGGACGGGGCAGGCTCGTACTTTCGGCCCGGAGAATTATATGGGCTCCCATGCAAAACCTCGCAGACGCCAGGAGCGCTCTTCCGGAGCGCAGCCACGAGAGGCGCTGGAGGACACCCGGGCCGTGATGGACTCCATCCGGCGCATCGTGCGAATGCTGCGTGTGTCCGCCCGTGCCTCCGAGCGGCTGGTGGGCATCAGCGGCGCCCAGCTCTTCGTGATGCAGCAGCTCGCGGACGCGGGCGCATGCTCCATCGGTGAGCTGGCCGAGCGGACTCTCACGCACCAGAGCTCGGTCTCCGTCGTCGTGAGCCGGCTCATCGAGCGGGGGCTCGTCACCCGCCGGGCCTCCGAGACCGATGCACGCCGCGCCGAGGTGGCGCTCAGTCCCAACGGACGCACGCTCCTGCGCCGGGCTCCGCCCATGGCCCAGGCCCACCTCATCGCTGGGCTGGGCCGGATGGAGGCCTCCGAGCGGAGCATCCTGGCGCAAGGGCTCGCAGCGCTGGTGCGGGAGATTGGCGCCGACACGCAGGCCCCCGCCCTCTTCTTCGAGGACGAGACATCCTCGCTTCCACGCCGGACGCGGAGAAAGAGCCATGAAGAAACCTGAGATCTCCGAGGTGGGTGAGGGCGTCTCCCACGAGGTGCTCCCCGTCGCGCCTTCGATGGGGCCAGCCCTGCAGAGCGTGCGCGCCCCCACGGTCCTGGAGCCCGTGGATCGCCGCGTCGTGTTCATCAGCGGTGTGGCCATCCTCCTGGCCGTCGCGGCGGGCTTCGTGGCCCAGCTGCTCACGCGGCTGATCCACCTCTTCACGAACCTGGCCTTCTTTGGCCGCTTCTCTGCGGCTCCGGTCTCCCCAGCGGACCACACGCTGGGCGCGTGGGTCATCGTCATCCCCGTGTTGGGGGCGCTCGTGGTGGGGGTGATGGCGCGTTATGGCTCCCGGGCCATCCGCGGCCACGGCATCCCCGAGGCCATGGAGCAGGTCCTCTTCAACCAGAGCCGCATTCCTCCCCGGGTGACGTTCCTCAAACCGCTGTCGTCGGCGATCGCCATCGGTACGGGAGGGCCCTTTGGTGCCGAGGGGCCTATCATCGCCACGGGGGGAGCGCTCGGCTCGTTCGTGGGGCAGCTCTTGAAGGTGACGGCCAATGAGCGCAAGGCGCTGCTCGCGGCCGGTGCGGCGGCGGGCATGGCGGCCACTTTCGGCGCGCCCGTCTCCGCGGTGCTGCTCGCGGTGGAGTTGTTGCTGTTCGAGTACCGCCCGCGCTCCGTCATCCCGGTGGCGCTGGCCACCGCCACTGCGACGGGCGTGCGCATCGCCTTCGTGGGTGGAGCGCCGGCCTTCGGCATGCCCGATCTCGTCCAGCCGGGAGGAGCCGCGCTCGCCTGCTACATCCTCCTGGGCGGCATCGTGGGCCTGGCCTCCGTGTTCTGCACCCGCGCCGTGTACGCCATCGAGGATGCCTTCGAGAAGCTCCCGCTCCACTGGATGTGGTGGCCAGCGCTTGGGGGCCTGGTGGTGGGAGTGGTGGGCTACTTCTCGCCGCGAACCCTGGGCGTGGGCTACACCAACATCGAGGACATCATCGGCGGCCAGTTTGTCGGCACGGCGATGCTCTTCTTCTGCCTGATGAAGTTCCTCTCCTGGTCCATCGCGCTCGGCAGCGGCACCTCAGGCGGGACGCTGGCGCCGCTGTTCACCATCGGAGGAGGTATCGGCTCGGGGCTGGGCGCCCTGCTCGTGTGGCTGGCGCCAGGGCTGGGCGTGGACATCCGCATCGCGGCGCTGGTGGGCATGGCGGCCATCTTCGCGGGGGCCTCGCGCGCGCTGCTGGCCTCTGTCGTGTTCGCGTTCGAGACCACGCGCCAGCCGCTGGGGCTGCTGCCACTGCTGGGCGGGTGCACGGCGGCGTACCTCGTGTCCACGCTCCTCATGCGCCACTCCATCATGACGGAGAAGATCGCACGCAGAGGGGCCCGCGTGCCCACCGAGTATGGCGTGGACGCACTGGCTCATGCGCTCGTGAGGGACTTCGGGTTGCGGCCGGTGGCGACGCTCGCGGCGGAGGAGACGCTGGAGAAGGTGCGAGCGTGGCTGGCCTCCGGGGTCGAGGGTACCAGCCACCAGGGCTTCCCCGTGGTGGACGCGGCCGGCCAGCTGGTGGGCGTCGTCACCCGGAGGGACTTGCTGGATGGGACGGAGCCTGCCGGGCGGCGCCTGCGCGAGGTGATCCGGCGCCCCGCAGCCGTCGTCTTCGAGGACTGCTCCCTGCGCGAGGCGGCGGACCACATGGTCCACGAGGGCGTGGGGCGGCTGCCCGTGGTGCGCCGTGACGCGCCGGCCCGGGTGGTAGGCATCGTCACGCGGAGTGATCTGCTCGCGGCACACCAGCGGCGGCTGGACGACGCGCTCCGGCAGGAGCAGGGTATCGGTGGAGCGAGGACGCCTCCCGGTCCCCGTGTTCCTCATCCTGCCTGAGCCGTGCCATGGCCGAGCCCTCCTCCTCGAGTGACACCGCGCGAGTCCTCCAGCTCCTCAAGCGGTACGGCTGGAATGCCACCTCCTTCCAGGTGCTGGAGCCCGGCTTTCGCTACTGGTTCGACGCGGACGGAGAGGCCTGTGCCGCCTACGTGGACACGGGTGGGGCGTGGGTGGCCGCGGGCGCGCCCATCGCCTCGCCCGAGCGCCTCGCGGAGGTGGTTGCGCGCTTCGAGGCAGCGGCCCAGGCCGAGGGCCGGCGCGTCTGCTTCTTCGCCACGGAGCAGCGCTTCGCCACGGTGGTTCCGGTGGAGATGATGCCCATCGGCGAGCAGCCGACATGGGATCCGCTCCGCTGGGAGGAGACGGTGCGCTCCAGCCGCAGCCTTCGCGAGCAGCTCCGGCGTGCGCGGGCCCGGGGCGTCACCGTGCGCCGCATCAGCCATGAGGAACTGAGCCATCCGGAGCACCCCACGCGGCGCGCAGTGGATCGGCTGCTGTCACGCTGGCTCTCCTCGCGGCGGATGGCACCCATGGGCTTTTTGGTACAGATGTCCCCGTACGCCTTCGCCGAGGAGCGCCGCGCCTTCGTAGGAGAGCTGAACGGCGAGGTGGTGTCCTTCCTCTCGGCGGCTCCCGTCTTCGCGCGCCAGGGGTGGCTGCTCCAGCACATCATCCGGGACCCTCAGGCCCCCAACGGCTCCACGGAGCTGATGGTGGACGCGGCCATGCGCGCCGCCGTGGAGGAGGGGAGGGGCTACGTGACGCTCGGGCTGGCGCCGCTCGCCGGAGAGGTGGGGCCCTGGCTGCGCGTGGCGAGGACCTGGGGTGCGGCGCTCTTCGACTTCGAGGGCCTGCGCGCCTTCAAGGCGAAGCTGCGGCCCCATGCCTGGGACCCCATCCACCTGGCCTGGCCTTCCAGCACCAGCCGCGTGTGGCCCGTGTTCGATGCCCTGCGTGCCTTCGCTCGGGGAAGCTTCATCCGCTTCGGCTTCATCACGCTGATGCGCCGCGCGGACCTGCTCGTCCGCCTGCTGGCGCTCCTGCTCATTCCCTGGACGCTGTTGCTCGCCCTGCCCGCGAACACCCACCGCTTCCCCTCGCACGCCATCCAGTGGGCCTGGATCATCTTCGACGTGGGGCTCACCGCCGCGCTCTTCGTGCTGCTGCGCCGCTGGCGCTCATGGCTCGCGGGGTTGCTTGCCGGAGTCATCGCCGTGGATGCCTGTCTGACAACCTGGCAGGCCGTGGCTTACAACATGCCTCGGGCGAGCGGACTGCTCGATGGGGCCGTCATCGCTGCGGCCATCCTGGCGCCTGCCACGGCAGCTTGCTTGCTGGCGTGGGCGTGGCGTCATCCTCCGCCGTTCCACACCTGAGTCCGGAGCAAAGCCTCACTCCTCGGGCGGGAGCGGCGCGGCGGAAGGTGCGTGCAGGATGATGTCCTGTCCCTCGATGCGCTCGACGAGGTGGAGGCTCACTGCGTAATCCCGCCGGGCTGGCCAGCCCTGCTCGAGCTCCAGGTGTGTGGCGCCCAGGTTGGCCACTGTGCCGAGCTTGTGGCCTTGCGCGTCTCGAACCGTCATCCCTTCGTGGAGCTCGCCCGGATCAATCATCGCTTCCTCCTCATTCCTTCTCTCTTGGGGAACACAGGGGCCCGTTCCGGACACACCGCTCTTTTGTGAACGGGGGACTTGATGCGGAGTGAACAGGGGCCCGGGTGATCCATGGCAAGTCATTCGGGCGGGTGGTTGCCTGCGCGCTGTTCAGGGCACGGGGCGCCATGGCCTTCGCCGTGAGCGGCTCCCGAGGCCGGAGGGGAGAAGTGCCTATGGGTCACAGATCGTCCAACGCCTGGATGCTCGCCTTCCTGGTAGCCGCTGGAGTCAGCCACGCGGCCGAGCCGCCCAAGGCTTCGGCCCCACCTCCGAAGCTGCCGCCAGGAGTCTCTCCAGTCCTGTGGAAGGTCTCTGTCCCCCCGGGCGCCGAGCCCACGCCGGACAAGGTGCTGCTCGGCGAGAAGCTCTTCAACGACCAGCGGCTGTCGGTGGACAACACCGTGTCCTGCTCTACCTGCCATGAACCCAAGAAGGGCTTCGTGGACGGCAAGGATCGCTCGGTGGGCATCAAGGACCAGAAGGGCATGCGCAACAGCCCCACGGTGCTCAACGCCATGTTCAACGCCTCCCAGTTCTGGGATGGGCGCGCCGCCACGCTGGAGGATCAGGCCAAGCTGCCCATCCTCAATCCCATCGAGATGGGCATGCCCTCGCCCGAGGCGGTGGTGACCAAGGTCCGCGCCATTCCCGAGTACGCCGCCGAGTTCCAGAAGGTCTTCGGACGGGAGGTGAACTACGACGACCTGGCCGCGGCCATCGCCGCCTTCGAGCGCACCCAGTTCTCCGGCAGCGCTCGCTTCGACGCGTTCATCCACGGGGACGAGAAGGCCTTCAACGCCTCGGAGAAGCGGGGGTGGGCGCTCTTCAACGGCAAAGGCCGGTGCACGGAATGCCACGCGGCGAATATCGTCTCGCCGCTCTTCTCGGATCAGAAGTTCCACAACATCGGCATCGCCGCGCACAAGCAGGACTTCGTGCAGCTCGCGCTCGAGGGGCTCAAGGTGGTGCGCACCGGCGACGAGAAGCAGATCGACGAGCTGGCGCTGCAGACGAAGTTCAGCGAGCTGGGCCGCTTCCTGGTGACGAAGCAGGAGAACGATGTGGGGGCCTTCAAGACGCCCACGCTGCGCAACATCGGCATCACCGGCCCGTACATGCACGATGGCTCGCTGAACTCGCTGTGGGACGTGATGGACCACTACAACAAGGGCGGCGTTCAGAACCCGTACCTGGATGGAGGCATGCAGCGGCTGGGGCTCACCGAGCCGGAGATCGACGATCTGGTGGCGTTCCTCTACACCCTCACGGACACGCGCTTCGACAAGTTCAACCAGCAGGAACTGGCCCGGCAGCGCGGGCTGAAGAACAAGCGCCCCGAGCGCGACACCGCGGTGGCCATGGGGAAGAAGGGCAACCTGGGGGACATCGCGCCCAACCCGGACCTCGACAAGAAGAACCCGGCGGAGATGGGCGTGTACGGCGCGGAGACGTCGGTCAAGAGCGAGCCGAAGAAGGAAGGGAAGCCCTAGCCATGTCCAACAAGTTCAAGAGCGTCGAGACGAAGTACTACGAGGAGCGCCAGGAGTTCTTCGACGGGCTCAAGCGCCTGGACCGCCGCGCCTTCCTGCGGGTGGCGAGCATGTCCGCGGGCATCGCCGCGGGCATGGGGCTGCTGCCGCCGGTGAGCTATCAGCTCATCCAGGTGGCCGAGGCCCAGGGCAACCCGGAGCAGCCGAAGTTCACCTTCGCCTATATCTCCGACACGCACCTGTACGACCAGAAGCTCAATGACCGGTTCGTTCGCTCCATCCTCAAGGCCGTGGATGACGTGAACGCGCTCAACCCGCAGCCGGACTTCGTGCTGTTCGGTGGTGACCTGGCGCAGCTTGGGCAGGCGGTGGAGCTGAAGCTGGGGGCGCAGATCCTCAAGTCGGTCAAGGCGCCGGTGAAGATGATGGTCGGGGAGCACGACTGGTTCCTCGACATGGGCGAGCAGTGGCGCGAGCTGTTCGGCGCTCCCACGTACGCGTTCGATCACAAGGGCGTCCACTTCGTGGTGCTCAACTCCATCCTGGAGAAGGACTTCTGGACGGAGCGGGGACTCACGCCCATGGAGCGCATGAAGATCGTCGCCGGCCTGGACAATGGCATCCAGTCCCGCTTCGAGGTCGGCGCCGAGCAGCGCGCGTGGCTCCAGAAGGACCTGGCCAAGGTGGACAAGAAGACGCCGGTCATCGTCTTCAGCCACTCGCCGCTCTACAAGTACTACCGGCCGTGGAACTTCTGGACGGACGACGCGGACGAGGTGCAGGCCCTCCTCAAGCCGTTCGACAAGGTGACGGTCATCCACGGCCACACGCACCAGTTGCTCACCAACCGCATCGGCAACATCTACTTCCATGGGATGCTGTCCACCGCGTGGCCCTGGCCGTACGCGCCCGAGGGGCTGCCCAGCCTCACGACCCAGATGAATCGTCCGGATCCGTTCAGCCAGTTCGACGGCTGCGGCGATGGGCGTGTGGACGTGCTCGAGGCCGGGCTCGTCAACGCACTCTACAACCTGTGGGAGCGCAACCCCATCACCGTGCGCGCGAGCTACCTCGCGTCCAACGGGCAGAAGGATGCGCCCCCCCGTACCAAGCTCCCCAGCTACTAGCGAGGCGCCGACATGACGCTGCGAACGAAGCTCCTCACAGGTCTCACCGCGCTGCTGTCCATCGCCGGGGGCACCGCGCTGGCCACTCCCCCCGGCTCCACCTTGAAGGCCGAGCCCTTGCCTCAGCACAAAGTCCCCACCTCGAAGGAGGGCAACCTCGTCGTCGGCATGTGTGATGGCGAGACCTCCCTGGAGGTGAAGGGCGTGAAAGAGGGCGAGCGGATGTCACGCGAACAGGCGCTGCAGGTGACGGGCGCGCTGATGGAAGAGTGGCGCCGCAAGAACCCGAGCGCGAACTGGGACGACGTGCCACTGCCCGGCTCGGCCATCGCGCAGGCGCCCCAGCCTCCGCCGAGCCCCAAGCCACAGGGGCCTCGCAGCCCACCGGCGCTGCCGCCCACGCCGCAGAAGCCTGCGGCGGGCGGCTCGACGAAGACAGAGGGAGCGACGGCAGCCTCGGGGGCCTCGGATGTCGCCGCGCAGAAGGGCGTCAGCCTGCAGACGGGCCACACGTACGGCGCGTTCAGCGAGCGCGATGAGCGCATCTGGGCCGCGTCCACCCAAGCGTTCGTGGAGGAGGGCAACCGCATCTTCCACGACGCGGAAGCGCTGGGCGGCACCATCGCGGTGTCGTGCGACATGTGCCATCCGGACGCGGCAAACACGCACCCGGAGACGTACCCGAAGTATCAGGTCCAGCTGGGGCGCGTGGCGCTGCTGCGAGACATGATCAACTGGTGCATCGAGAACCCGGTGCGCGGCAAGCCGCTGGCGGACGATGACCCGAAGATGAAGGCCATGGAGGCGTTCATCTACGCCAAGCGCAAGGGCGCCAAGCTGGAGTTCGGCAAGCACTGATGCCCTGCGCGAGGGACCGGTGACGCCTGTTCGAAAAGGTCGGGGGTTTTGAAAAGTCCCGACCTTTCCGAACAGGTCTGTGAGGGGGGCAGAGGCCGGCGTCAGCGCTGGCGCTGCTCGAGCTTGCGCAACAACTGTGCTGCCTCTTTGCGGCTGCCCGCGCTCGCGCGCTTGGAGTCGCGGACCCGCGCGAGCACCTTCCGGGCCTGCACGGGCTCCTCCAGCGGTCCCGCATAGAGCCGGGCCACCTCGAGCAGCGCGTCCTTGTCTCCCATCGCGGCGGACTTCTCGAACCACCGGACCGCCAGCCGCAGCCGGCCCTCGTCCCGGTAGACGGTGCCGATGTTGTTCGCCGCCGCCGCCTCGCCTCCACGCACCGCCTTCCGGTACCACGCCAGAGCACTGGTGCGGGACCGCGCCACTCCATGGCCCGTGTCGTAGAGGTAGCCCACGTTCAGCTGTGCCCGGGAGTCTCCCGCTTTCGCCGCCTCGAAGAAGCGGTGGAAGGCCGCTTTGATGCGGCCTCGCGCCATCAGGCGAGTGGCCTCGGAGAAAGGATTCTCCGCCACGCGCTTGCTCGCGGTCCGCGCGCGCGCGGCGCTTCCTGCTCGCTCTCTGCCTCGACGCGTCATCTCGAGCCCGAGCTTCGCACATCCCCCCCCCTTGCGCGCCTCCCTCCTCTTCCGTGTTCAATGGCGCCATGTTGAAGGAGTCCACCCAGCCGGTTTCCCCCGGATCCGCGGAGCAGGCGCAGGCGTTCGCCTCTCTGCCAGAGCAGGCTCCCCTCACTGTCCTACCACCCGAGTCGGATCCGAGCGGCTTCACGGAACGCGCTCCCGTCCTCGTCTCGCTCCTGCCGGATGACGCGCTCGCACAGGCCCTGGCCCGAGGCGACGCTCTGGCCGTGCACGGTGCGCTCTCAGCCCGCCTCGCCCGTGAGCCTTCAGGCCCTCTTCGTGGCACCCTCCAGGAGATCCTCGGCAACCGCAGCCTCTTCACGGTGGCTGAGAGCCCTCCCCACATCGCCGGCTTCCTGGGCACCGGCATTCAGTGGGTCGGGTTGCCCGCGCCGGAGGCACAGCAGACGCAGTTCATCGCCACGCGCGCCATCCGTCTCCTCGGTGTGCCGCTCTGGCCGCTCGGAGAGCACCTCCTGCAGCGGGGGCGGGATGGGCAGCTCCAGGTGCTGGGGCGCGTGGCCGTCGGTTCGTCCTCTCTCGCTACGCGGCGGGTCAGCTACCTCGCCCTGGGCGCACTGATGCTGGCTTCGGCCGGCGCCGCCCTGGCGCCCTTTGCCGTGCGCGAGGTGCACATCACCAATGGCTTCTCCCGGCCCATCGAGGTGAGCCTGGATGGAGAGCACCTCACGGTCGAGCCCGGGCAGATCTTCCAGCATCAGACGTATGGCTTGGGGGAGCCGTACCTCGTGACGGCGCGGTGGCCGGGCGCGGCCAGGCCCTTCGAGACGCTCGAGGTCGAGTCGAACCAGCGGACGATCTACAACGTCCTGGGAGCGGCCTCGCTGAGCTGGAATCGCCAGCCAGAGCCCTCGACTCAGGCCTCGCTGCCGGATCGCGTCTACAGCCTCCCGTCCGACGCAGGGCTGGCCCTGAAGGGGGGCTGGGAGACGCGGGTTCGCGACGAGCTCAACTGGGGACATCCGTCCACCGCCGCCGCGCTGGCCAAGGCCGTCTTCCTGGCCGATCCCTCGCAAATCGAGGCGGGCCGGGAGGCCGCCCGCATTCTGGTGCAGGACCAGGCGCGGGAGGCGCTCTGGTTCGCCCGTGAGCTGCCCCAGGCCTTCCCGGAGGATCTCGCTGTCGGCCAGCTCGCGCAGGACGTGCTCATCGCCCTGGACGAGCGCTCCGTGGCGTTCAAGCTCTACGAGCCGCTGGCCAAGGCTGATCCGGACTCCGTGGGCAAGGCGCTCCTGGCGGCCCGCGCCGCGCCGCCGGAGCAAGTGCGCGACGCCTACGCCCGCGTGCTGGAGCGCTTCCCCGAGGCTCCCGAGGCGATGCGCGCCCTCGCCCGGATTCACCTCGCGGACGGCTATCCCAGCGAGGCGCTCAAGCTGCTCGAAGCGGCCTTGGCCAAGGCCCCCGAGTCCCTGGAGGACCTGGAGCTGCGCGTGCGGGTCTTGATTGCCGCGGATGAGGTCCGTGCCGCCTCCGTGGCCGTGAAGAAATTTCACAACGAGCCACGCCACGCTTCGTGGGAGCTGGCGGTGCTCGCGGGCCGGCTCGCCCGCATTGCGGGGCCCGGCCGCACGCAGTACGTCGCGAGAGACCTGATTCCTCCCGCCTTCGCGAACTCGCCCGAGCACCTCGTGGCTTTTGCGCTCCTCACGGGCGACAGCAGCGTCTCGGACAAGGAGCTGAACGGCGTAGCCGATCCCGTGGCCCGCGAGGCCCTGACGCTCACCCGCGCCGTCATCAAGGACTTCGAGTCCGCGGTGAAGCGGGCTCCTCAAACCGAGGACACCGTGCTGCGCCGCCTGGACCCGGAGACTGCCACCCTGCTGGCTCTGGAGCTCTCACGCCGAGGCGAGAAGGAGGCCGCAAGCCGCGTCTTCGGTACCAGCCTGACGCTCCTGGCTGCCCGCGCGCCCCTGCTGGCCTATGTGAGCTCGGGAGCGGTGCGGCCCGAGTTCTTCCTGCTGCCTCCAGGGCTCCAGGCCGCCGCGTACCTGATCCACGCCCGGGCCTTCGAACAGAACCGGCTGGTGGATCAATCCTATGCGCGCTGGGCCGATGGCCTCGGCGGCATGGCGCGTCAGGCGTTCGGCATCAAGGACCCGGAGCCCACGATGTGGCGGGATCCGAAGTACGAGTTCCGGGAGCATCCGCCCAGGCACCATGCTCCGCTCATCATCTGGCACATCCGAGGCAGCGGGCTGCCGCCTCCGGAGGGACCTCCGCCCACGCCCGCACCGGAGCGGACCGGGGCGCGCATCCCCCGGCCCTGGCCCGCGACCTGGCGGTAGGGGAACTCAGCCCGGCTGCGTCACCTGGCGCAGGATGTCCAGGGACTCCAGCGCCTTGCCCGCGCCAATCACCACCGCCGAGAGCGGATCCTCCGCCAGGAACACCGGCAGGCCCGTCTCCTCGCGCAGCAGCGTGTCCAGGTTCTTCAGCAGCGCGCCGCCACCGGCCAGCACGATGCCGCGGTCGGCGATGTCACCAGCCAGCTCCGGCGGCGTGCGCTCCAGTGTCAGCTTCACCGCCTCGACGATGCCGTTCACCGGCTCGGCCAGCGCGTCGCGCACTTCGTCGCTGCTCACCGTCAGCGTGCGCGGCACACCCGCCACCAGATCGCGACCCTTGATCTCCATGGTCATGACCTCGTCCGTCGGGTACGCGGTGCCGATGCCCATCTTGATGGCCTCGGCCGTCCGCTCACCGATGAGCAGGTTGTACTTGCGCTTCACGTACTGGATGATCGCCTCGTCCAGCTTGTCGCCGCCGATGCGCACGCTCTTGGCGAACACGATGCCGGCCAGGCTGATGACGGCCACGTCCGAGGTGCCGCCGCCGATGTCGACGATCATGTTGCCGCTGGGCTCCGTCACCGGGAGGCCCGCGCCAATCGCGGCCGCCATGGGCTGCTCGATGAGGTAGACCTCACGGGCGCCAGCGTTGGCGGCGGCCTCGCGCACGGCCCGGCGCTCCACCTCGGTGATGCCGGAGGGGATGCCGATGATGATGCGCGGGTTGACCAGCGTGCGCCGGTTGTGCGCGCTCTGGATGAAGTAGCGCAGCATCGCCGCGGTGATTTCGAAGTCCGCGATGACACCGTCCTTCATGGGACGGATGGCCACGATGTTGCCCGGCGTGCGGCCGAGCATCTCTTTGGCCTCCTTGCCCACGGCAAGGACCTTCTTGCCGCCTCGCGCATCCTGCTGCACGGCCACCACGGAGGGCTCGTTGGACACGATGCCCTGGCCGCGGATGTAGATGAGCGTATTCGCCGTGCCGAGGTCGATTGCCAGGTCACGCGAGAAGAGGGTGTGGAGCCAGTCGAACATACGGGGGCGGAAACTTTCGGGAGTCCTGCTGAATTTCCCCAATGTGAATCAAATGCCGCTACCAGCGAAGGTACTACTACGCGTTGAGCGGTGCGGGAAGAAAAGCCACGTCTTCTGAAAAGGCGTGGACTGGCGAGCAGTCAGCCAGGGCAGAGCTTTTCAGCCTACCGGCGATGGCAGGGCCTCCGCCCCCAGGGTGAGCTCCTCGGGCTCCTCGGCCTTGTCGGCTGCCAGGGCCCCCTGGAAGGTGGTTCCCACGGCGCCCGCCTCCACCTCCACCCGCCGCTCGTGGGCGGGAGGGAGGACGTCACCGTCCTCCACGGCGTGCCGGAACTCGGGCGTTTGCCGCAGGGCCTCGCTGGTGACCCGCAGGAACGCCTCACGCGCAGGCTCGAAGGCCAGGGCCGCCCCGTACCAGAACGGGAAGTAGTCCAAGCGGACGAGCCCCTTCACGTTCCACCCGTACTTTGTGTAGTCCCAAGGACAGCGGCCAAGCGCCCGGCGCAGCATCCAGCCGGTGGCGTACTCGGCCCCGAAGATGACAGCCGTGTAGGCAAGCGCCCGCAGGGGCCGGGGCAGGAAGCGCAGCCGGTCATGCAGGAACTCGAGCCCCAGGGCCGTGGCCCCATAGATGGGGTGCATCCACAGGTACGTCTTTGCCGTACCGTGCGAGTCCTTCTGGAAGATCGCCGCGCTCGTCCCCGTGAAGCACACCTCGAGCACCCAGCCCGCACAGCCGTAGAGAAGGAATCTCGGTAGCACGCTCAGAAGCTAAGAATCACCCGCCCGGCAGGCAGTCCTGTCCCCAGGTCCAAGGGCGCTGCCTGTCCGCCGGGGAACAGGCGCCTGCCCCGAAGTCGGGCGGTTAGCGCTTCAGTGTGTACTTGGCGATGACGTAGAGGGCCCGGACGCCATCCTTCCAGCCGATCTTCTTCCCCTCTTCATAGGTGCGCCCGTGGTAGCTGATGGGCACCTCGTAGACGCGCCAGTTGCCCCGGGCCACCTTGGAGGTGATCTCCGGCTCGAAGCCGAACCGGTCCTCGTCCACGGTGACGGAGCGCAGCACTTCGGCGCGGAAGGCCTTGTAGCAGGTCTCCATGTCCGTGAGGTTCAGCCCGCTCGTCATATTGGAGAGCGTGGTGAGCACGTTGTTCATCACCGTGTGCCAGAAGTAGAGCACCCGGCGGGGCGTGCCGGTGAAGCGGCTGCCGTAGACGACGTCCGCCTCGCCATCGAGGATGGGCTGGATGACGCGGGGGATGTCGCGCGGGTCGTACTCCAGGTCCGCGTCCTGCACGAGGATGATGTCCCCGGTGGCTTCGGAGAAGCCGCGCCGCAGCGCCGCGCCCTTGCCCTGGTTCTTCTCCTGGAAGAGCACGCGCACTTCGTTGCGGTTCTTCGGGGTGCCGTTGAGCACCTCCAGGCCCTGGCTGGCCAGCTGCTCGAGGAACTCGCGGCTCCCATCGCGGGAGCAGTCGTCCACGATGACCAGCTCCTTGGGGAAGTCTACCGCGATGCAGCGGCGCAGCAGCTCCGCCAGGGTGGAGACCTCGTTGTAGACGGGGATGACGAGCGAGACGAGCATTGCGGGGCCGGGCTCTACCCGATTTCGGCGCCCCTGGGGCGATGAAAACACGGAGCGGGCCCGCGGGAGCGCCGTAACCCCCCGGAAACAGGAAGGTGTCCCCGACCCAGGACAGGTGTAGGGGGGCAGAACGCGCGATATACAGTCGACACCCGCGATGAAGAACGAGACGGGCACTTCTCTGGGGCGGTACCTCCTGGGCGAGAAGCTCGCCACCGGGGGGATGGGGGAGGTGTTTGTCGCGGTGCAGCGCGGCCCGGACGGCCTGGAGAAGCCGCTGGCCCTCAAGCTGCTGCTGCCGCACCTCGTCGAGGAGCCGTCGGTGGTGAAGATGTTCCTGGACGAGGCGCGCCTGTGCGCGCGGATGAACCACCCCAACATCGTCCAGATCCTCGACCTGGGTCAGGAGAAGGGGCGCTACTTCCTCGCCATGGAGCTGGTGCATGGCGTGTCGCTGGTGAGGCTGGTGCAGTTGCTGGCCCAGCAGAAGCGCACGCTGAGCGCGCCGCTCATCCTCCACATCGCCCGGGGGCTGCTGGACGCGCTGCACTATGCGCATACCCTCACCGGTCCGCGCGGCAAGCCGCTGGGGCTCATCCACCGGGACGTGACGCCGCACAACATCCTGGTGTCCGTGAATGGCGAGGTGAAGCTCTCCGACTTCGGCATCGCCAAGGTGCAGGCGACGGCGGTGCAGACGCGGCCGGGCGTGGTGCGCGGGAAGATGGACTACCTGTCGCCGGAGCAGCTGCGCTTCCAGCGGCTGGACTGGCGGGTGGATCAGTTCGCGGCGGGGCTCACCCTGTTCTATCTGGCCACGGGCCGCTCGGCGTTCGCGCGTGCCAACCCTCCAGAGACACTCAAGGCGCTGCAGCACGATCCGCTGCCGTTCCTGGACACGCTGCGGCCGGACCTGCCGCGCGCCCTGGTGGATGCCATCTCCCGAGCCACGGCGAAGGAGCGTAAGGAGCGCTTCCCTTCCATGCGCGCCTTCCGCGAGGCGCTGCCCCCGCCCTCCGCCGAGGAGCGCCCCGAGGTGCTGGGCGCGCTGGTGACCGGGGTATGCTCCTCGGTGGTCGGGACGCTGGAGCGCGCCTCGCGCACGCTGGTGGCGATGAGCTCCACCTCCAACAGCGTGGCCACCGAGCCTGTCCGGCCGCTGACGCTGAACCGCTCCATGGAGGGGACGCAGGGGAAGACGGTCACCGAGACGCTGTCTCTGGCCGGCACGGTGGCTGCGCCCGTGATGGCGGAGCTGGGCCCCACTTCGCTGCCGGAGATGCCTGCCGTCCGCATGTCCCCGGCCCTGGAGGCACAGCGCAACAACACCGTGGCCCTGGAGGCGCCGCCGCCTCGGAGCCGCTGGCGCCAGCATCGCGGGATGATAGCCGCGGCAGGAGGGGTGCTCCTGTTGGCCGTCCTCGGAGTGGCGGCGTGGTGGATCCTCGCGCCCTCCACTTCGGGAGGTGCCACGGAGCAGCGTCCGGTCAAACAGGACTCTCGGGGCGGAGCGGCGCTTCCGGACACGATGGAGGTTCGGTGACGGTGGGGAAGACCACGGCTGTCGCCACACTCCTCACGGTCTTGCTGGGATGCTCCGGTGCGCCGGAGTCCTCACTCGAAAACCCCTTTGGCGCCTTCAACTTCACGTTGGAGTCGCGGCCCCCGGTAGAGCAAGTGAGGCTCCTCCAGGAGCAGGGTTACCAGGGCACGGCTCTCTACTGGCCAGGAGCCGAAGACTTTGAGGAGCTCGCTGCGGTGCAAGCGGTGCGCGATGGCAGCTTCCGAGTGTTCGCGGTGCTGTACGACTTCGCGTTTGCACAGCCGTGGAGCCGGGAGCAGCTGGATGCGATCCTGCTCTCCCTCGCTTCGCAGGAGGCCGACCTGTGGCTCATCCTGAGCGGACCCCATGGGCCCAATGACGCCATGGTCGAGGCCGTCCGGGAAGTCGTCACGATGGCCACGGCCCGAGGGGTTCGCGTCGTGGTGTACCCGCATGACGAGAACGCCATCGAGACCGTCGAAGAGGCCCTGGCGCTCATCGAAGCCGTGGGCCGTCCAGAGCTCAAGGCGTCCCTCCACCTCTGTCACGAGCTCAAGGCCGGCAATCGCGACCGGCTGGCGCAGGTGATCGCCGCCGCCGCGCCCCAGCTGGCGCTCGCAAGCATCAACGGCGCGTCGAAGAACGTGGACGCTCCCGGCTGGGCGGAGGCGATCCAGCCGCTCGATCGGGGCAATCTCGACGTGCGGAACACCTACCTGCTCCCGCTGATCCGCTCCGGCTACACCGGGCCCCTCCTCTTGCACACCTACGGGCTCGAGGATCCCCCAGAGGAGCACCTCCGCCGCTCCTACGCGGCCTGGCGCCGGATGTCCCGTGAGGTCGCCGCCACCCTGGGGAAGTAAGCCACCGTCACGCTGGGTGAGAGCGCATTCACCTTCCCCGCCTGACAGGGCGGAGTGGGGGGCGCCTGGGGCTAAGCCACTGTCCCAACAGGCCTTTCTGCACCCTCTGTCTGCCATCTGACGGGCACCCCCCGCCAACGGTGCGCCGCGTCAAGCACTTTCTGCTTGCCATAACCAGGAATCAGAGTAAAAACCATGAAAGCGCTTTCACGAGTTTAGAGCGAAAATGTAATTCGAGCTTGGGGGTAGAACATGAGCAGACGCGGAACGCCGTCCTGGAAGCAGTCCCTATTGAGTTGCAGTGTCTGGGTCTTCGCTCTGGGCGCGGTGGGCTGCGTCGTGGAGGATGTCCCCGAGACCTCCGAGCCTGCTCAGAGCGTGGAGCCACTGGAGCCCGGGGCCTCGAGGACGCTCACCATCTCCGGTCAGCCGTTCACTCTGACGTGGGATGACGACTTCGGAGGCGCGCTGAACGGGGGCCAGGCCAAGTCCTTCCTCAACACGGCCAACTGGACCAAGGAGAACCTGGGCGTCAACTATGAGCAGCAGGCCTATACGAACCGGGAATGTCCGGACAACCCCACCAACTGGAACTACTGTGTCGAGAACGGCAAGCTGACGCTGCTGGCTCGCCAGGAGCGGCTGGACTGCGTGGTGTGGCAGCAGTGCACCACCAGCAGCCAGTGCGGCACCAACGGCACCTGCGCGGCCACGGGCTACTGCGTCTACGATCAGAACCGCAACGGCAAGTACGACCACGAGGAGTGCGCGCCGTCCAATGGCGCGTCCAACCCGCCGGGCAACGGCACGACGTACAGCTCGGGCCGCATCAAGAGCGACGAGAAGGTCGAGTTCCGCTACGGCTACATCGAGTTCCGCGCGCGCATGCCCTTCGCGGACCTGCCCGCGGGCGCCATCCCTCCCAACGGCATGTGGCCGGCCATCTGGCTGCTCGGGGCCAACACCGCCATCACCAACGGTGGCCGGGATGACAGCTCTGGCTGGCCGATGTCGGGCGAGATCGACATCATGGAGTACTCGCAGATCCGCGAGAACCCGGCGCTGTTCCCCACGAACGAGGCCATGGGCTTCAACGCGCTGTGGCGCGAGTATCCCGAGGCCGGTGAGATGGCGGCGGCTTCCGGCGGCTGGCAGGCGAACGCTTGCAGCGACTGGCCCAACCACGGAGACGCCAAGTGCGACGGTGACGTGGGCGGTGCGCGCGTGCAGTGGCCGGGCCGGACGATCGACTACCACCAGTGGCACACCTGGGGCTTCCTCTGGGATGAGAACGGCTTCAAGATCTACATCGACAACCTGCCGCAGAACGGCGGGACGCCCGTGGGCACCTTCACCATCGGCGACAACGCGACCGAGTTCCGCCAGCCGGTGTACCTGCTGCTGAACAACGCGGTGGGCGGTGAGCTGGGCTGCCTGGGCTGGTCCGGCCGGTCGTGCACCAGCAGCGCGCAGTGCGCCAATGGCGCGGCGTGCTCGGGCGGCAAGTGCCAGGAGACGCCGGGCTCGTGCGTGAACATCGACTGGGCCGCCCACGGTGACAAGGCCAAGCTCGAGGTGGACTACATCCGCTGGTACCACCGCAACTCGGGCTATCCGCAGGCCGCGCGCGCCGCGTGCCAGGACAACAACGGCGATGGCAACCCGGACAACATCATCCGCAACTGCGGCTTCAACGAGGACTTCACCTACCACCGCACGGATCTCTTCTTCGAGGGCGGCGGCGGCCTCACGGACGTCATCAACGAGGGCGGCACGCGCGGCTTCGTGCAGTGGGTGCGCGTCGACAACGGCGGCTCGCAGCCCTACAGCGTGCAGATCCGCCAGGAGGGCTTCCCGCTCTCCGCTGGCACCACCTACGCGTGGAAGGTGGACCTGAAGTCCAGCGTGGCCCGCACCATCACCCTCAAGGTTGCCCAGTCGGCATCGCCCTGGGGCGTGCTGTCGACCTTCAACTGCAACGTGGGCACCGGCTGGACTACGTGCACCGGCCCCAACTTCACCCCTACGGCCGCGGGCACCTACAAGTTCGAGATCGACGCGGGCGGCACCGCCTACAACAACACCCAGGTGTACGTGGACAACATGTACCTGGGCGCCACGGCCAACGTCTGCCAGCCGGACTGCACGGGCAAGCTGTGCGGCAACGACGGGTGCGGCGGGACGTGCGGCGCATGCCGCTCGGGCACGACGTGCTCCACCTGGGGCCAGTGCACCGCCTCGACGAGCACTTGCACGCCGTCCTGCTCGGGCAAGACGTGTGGCAGCGATGGGTGCGGCGGTAGCTGCGGCACCTGCTCCGGGAGCAGCACCTGCAACAGCTCGGGCCAGTGCGTGGGGACGGCCCCCACCCCCGTGCGCAAGGAGGCGGAGAGCGCCACGCTGACGGGCTGCTTCGCCGAGGCGGGCGGTGACAGCGGCAGCAAGGTCGTCGCCTTCGAGGGCGGGGACACCCTCTGCTGGAGCAACGTCACGATGACGGGCTTCACCACTGCTACGGCCCACGTGGGCGCTCCGTACCCCAGCGGCCAGGCGCAGCTGAAGTTCAACGGCACCGTGATTGGCACGCTCACGCTGAGCACGGCGACGGGTGGCTGGAGCAGCCCCAACCTCACCAACATCTCCACCGCGATCTCCGCGAGTGGCACCGGCACCCTCTGCCTCGCGGGGCTCACGCACCCCAACGGGTGGATCTACTCGGTGGACTACCTGGATCTGAAGTAGGCCGTCCGGTTCGCGCAACCCCTCCCCATGGCGACGTGATGGGGAGGGGTGTGCCCGCAGAGCGGCCCCCTCCGCTGTCGTCAATGTCGTTGCTGTGAAGCTGTTGGCTGTTTCTTCACCCTCTCGCCTCTCCCCAATCGCTATGAACCCTATACCCGTACTCCTCCAGCGCTCGACGAGCGCCTGGATCCGGTGGGCGTGTGCCTGCTTCCTGGGCCTGATGGCACTCACCCCCGCGGCCGCACAGGCTCAGACCAACCTCGCCCTCGGCAGACCTGTCACCGTGTCCTCCTCGGATGGCGTGTTCATCGGCACCTCCGCCGTGGATGGCGATCCGGGGACGCGGTGGAGCAGCGGCTTCACCGACAACCAGTGGATCTACGTCGACCTGGGCACGGCCACGACGATCACCCGCGTGAAGCTGAGTTGGGAGACCGCCTACGGCCGGAGCTACAAGATCCAGACGTCCAACGACGCGGCCACGTGGTCGGATCTCATCTCGGTGACCAATGGCGACGGTGAGATTGATGACCTGACCGTGGCGGGCAGCGGCCGCTATGTCCGCATGCTCGGAGTGCTGCGGAACACGGCGTACGGGTACTCGCTGTGGGAGTTCGAGATCTACGGCAGCGCCGGCACCAGCACGACGGATCTCGCCCGTGGCAGGCCCGCGACGGCTTCGAGCATCCAGAACAATGACCCGGGCCTGGGGCCCACCTATGCATTCGATAACAACGCGGGCACCCGCTGGTCCTCGGCCGTGGCGGATCCGCAGTGGATCCGCGTGGACCTGGGCTCGGCTCAGCAGATTGGCAAGGTGGTCCTCAACTGGGAGGGCGCCTACGCCAAGACGTACACCATCGACGGCTCCAACGATGACGCGAACTGGACGACCCTGGCCACCGTCACCAACGGCGCGGCGGGCATCAAGGAGATCACCGTCTCCGGCACCGCGCGCTATGTGCGCATGCGCGGCACCGAGCGCGGCACCGGCTACGGTTACTCGCTGTGGGCCTTCGAGGTCTACGGACCTGGTGGCACCACGCCGCCCCCGACGCAGACGACCAACCAGACCATCAAGCTGATGTTCCCGGAGCTCGCCTACGCGAAGATCAACGTCAGCCCCACGCCGCTCAACGTGACGCCCGTGCCCGAGGAGGGCTTCGCGACGCCGTCCGTGCGCAACCCGCCGGGGCCTTTCACCTACCTGCTGACGTTCCCGCCCAACACCACGGTGACGATGTCCAAGAACCAGTTCTCGCCCACCGAGCCCAACACGGACATCCGGCTGGTCGTCACCACGTCCTCGGGTACGCAGCGCGCGCAGTCCGTGACGGGGCTCGCGGTCCAGGACGCGCAGTGGCAGGTGGAGATCTTCTCCACGGGCACCACGACGCCTAACCCTGGCGGTCCCATCATCCCGGACCCGTACGTGGCTCCGGCGCCGCCCGCGGTGGCGGGCGCGTTCGCCGTCACGGCTCCGGCCAACGGCGCGATGATCACCAACACCCGTCGGCCGACCTTCACCTGGGCCGCCGTCACGGGCGCCACCAGCTACAAGCTCTACGTCAACATCACGCGCAACGACTACAACTGGATGGCCGCGGGCAACCTGCTCGACCGCTTCACGGAGGTGGGCACCACCACCGGCACCTCCTTCGCCCTCACGCAGGACCTGGTCGATCGGTGGACGTACAAGTGGTACGTCGTGGCGCAGCTGTCCAGCGGGAGCACCAGCCGCTCGGATCTGCGCACCTTCAGCGTCTACCTCCCCACGGTGGAGACGGTCAGCGACGGCGTGCCGCTCATCAACGGCATGCGCGACCTGAACAAGAACGGGACCATCGAGCCGTACGAGGACTGGCACAACCCCATCGCCACGCGCGTGAACGACCTGATGGGCCGGATGACGCTGCATGAGAAGGCCATGCAGATGTTCTACGACTCCAAGCTCTTCCCCCTGGCGGGCTTCACCATGGGTCCCCTGTCGCCGCAGGAGATCGTCAGCTACCAGACGGCCAACGCGGGCACGCGCCTGGGCATCCCGATGATTGACGCGGGCGACAGCATCCACGGCTTCAAGACGAGCTGGCCCACGCAGCCGGGCCTGGCCGCGTCGCGCAACCCGCAGAACGCCTGGGAGATGGGCGACATGCAGCGCCGCGAGCAGCTCGCGGTGGGCAGCCGCGGCACGCTGTCTCCGCTGGCCGAGGTAGGCACCAAGGTGCTCTACCCGCGCATCCAGGAAGGCAATGGCGAGGACGCGGATCTGGCCGCGGGCCTCACGCGCGCTCTCATCGCCGGCCTGCAGGGGGGCCCTGAAGTCAATCCGCACTCCATCTGGGTCACCACCAAGCACTGGCCGGGCCAGGGCGCGGGCGGTGAGGGCGGCATCGTCTACGACGGCACCACCATCCACTACCACATGCGTCCGTGGCACGCGGCCATCGAGGCGGGCACCAGCGGCATCATGCCCGGCTACGCCGGCAGCAACCTGCTCGGTCCCGAGGGGTACGGCGCGGGTGACAACCCCAGCATCATCAACTACCTGCGCACGAACCTGGGCTACAACGGCGTCATCTGCTCGGACTGGCTGCCCTCGGGGGCTTGGGTGCGCTCGGCCACCGCCGGCTCGGACGTGATGGGCGGCGCGACTCCCTCTCAGATGGGCACCTTCGAGACGGACGTCAGCGCGACCAAGATCGATCAGGCGGTCCGCCGCATCATCGAGCTGAAGTTCCGCATGGGCCTGTTCGAGGACCCCTACCGCGGCGGCCCCGCAGGCACCTCCGCGTGGCACACGGCCGACAACAAGTTCCTGGCCCGCCGCGCCTCGCAGGAGTCCATGACGCTGCTCAAGAACGACGGGGCGCTGCCGCTGCGCCTGCCCGCCGGTGGCAAGCTCGTCATCGCCGGTCCTCGCGCGGACGATCAGTCCTGCATGGTGACGTGGCGCTCGGACTTCCACGGCACCGAGTTCGGTGACCCGACCATCTACGCGGCCCTCAAGGCCCGCGCCGAGGCCGCTGGCCTGACCGTCTACAAGGACGCCGCGCCCGCGGGGGTGACTCCGGACGCCGCCGTCGTGGTGGTGGGCGAGAGCTACTACACGCACGGCACGGAGTGGGACAAGGAGAAGCCCTACCTGCCGGGCGATCCGATTGGCCCCGCGCACGACGCGAAGTGGAGCGACCAGTACAACATCATCACGGGCTTCAAGTCGCGGGGCATCCCGACGACGACGGTGTTGATCATGCCGCGGCCCTACATCCTGACGAACGTGGTGCCGCAGACCAACGCGCTGCTGGTGGCCTACCGTCCCGGTGACATGGGTGGCTACGCAGTGGCGGATATTCTGTTCGGCGACGCGCTGCCTCGCGGCCAGCTCCCCTGGCAGTTGCCGCGCTCCATGAGCCAGATCGGCACCGATGTGCCGACCAACCAGCTGGAGAAGTGGGACCTGCCCTTCGACCTGGGCGCCACGGACGCGGAGCGCACCACCATCCGCCAGAGGATCGCCGCGGGCCAGCCCATCCAGCCCATCTACGGCAACCCGCTCTTCCAGTACGGCGTGGGCATCCAGGGCTTCGGGCTGACGGACTCCACGCCTCCCACGGCCTTCGCGCTGCAGACGCCCGCCAACGGCGCCACGCTCACGACGCGGCCCACGTTCGCTTGGGCGGCGAGCTCGGATGCGCAGACGGGCATCCAGCGCTACGAGGTCTTCCTGGACGGCACGCCGTACCCGGTGGCAACCACCAAGACCACCTCCTCCCCGCTGGATGGGGTGCGCCTCACCAACGGAGCGCACACCTGGTACGTGAAGGCCTTCAACTGGGCCAACGGCGTCACCCAGTCGGCCACGTTCAGCTTCACGATGAACGACACCACGCCGCCGGCCGCCTTCGCCCCGCTCATTCCGGCCGCGGGCTCCACGGCCTCTGCCAACCCCACGCAGTTCATCTGGGAGCACTCGAGCGACGTGGGTGCCGGTGTCTCCGAGTACGTCCTCATCGTGGACGGCACGGATCGCTCGCCGACCATCTCGCACAGCGGCGCGGTGAGCCCAACCGCCAACCTGGCGTTGGGCAAGAACGCCTCGGCCTCGTCCAACGAGTTCGGCAGCCCGAGCGACGCGTTCGACGGCAACATCAACACGCGGTGGTCCAGCCTGGTCACGGACACGGAGACCCTGGCGGTGGACCTGGGCGCGGTCTACTCCATCAAGCGCATCGTGCTGAAGTGGGAGGCCGCCTACGGCAGCAAGTACGTGCTCGAGGCGTCGCTGGACAATGTGACGTGGAAGCCGCTCTACACGGAGAACGCGGGCAATGGTGGCACGGATGATCTGACCGGCCTGAGCGGAGTGGGCCGCTACGTGCGGATGCGCGGCGTCCAGCGTGGCTCCGCCTACGGCTACTCGCTGTGGGAGTTCGAGGTCTACGGCGTGGGCACGGCGCAGACCTCGCTGAGCGGGCTGGCCACGGGCTCGCACACCTGGCGGGTGCGTGCGGTGGACGGCGCGGGCAACACCACGCTGTCTAGCGGGCCGCTCACCTTCACGAAGTAGCCCGGGCAACAGCAGCAGGAAGAAAGCGGCCGGCCCCTCTCACGAGGAGCCGGCCGCGGTGTTTTCAGGGGTCCCTCTGACTCTCCGGGCTTCACTTACGGAGTGCCGTACACCTCCACTTCATAGAGGGAGTAGCCGTAGCCCGTGGCCCGGCGGGTCCCGTAGATCCGCAGGTACCGGCCAGAGCCGGACAGCCCGGTGAGGTCATCCACACCACCATCCCCGTTGACGACCGATTTGATCGAGGTCCACGAGGAGAGGTTGTTGGAGACCTGGATCTGGTAGTCCTTGCCGTAGGCGGCCTCCCAGGTCAGCTTCACGCGCGAGAAGCTCTTGGTGGAGCCGAAGTCCAGCAGGAGGTACTGCGGATCAGAGAAAGTGCTGCTCCACCGCGTGCTCAGGTTCCCGTCAATGGCATTGCCCGGGAGCGTGCCGTTGCTCTCACTGGAGGAGGAGACCGCCGAGACCGGCGTCAGGCGGCCGCTCGAGGTGCCTGCGAACGGCAGGCTGACATAGAGCTGCCCCAGCTCCGTGAGCTGCCCGGAGTTCCCCAAGAGGTTGATGTTGGGGATCTCGTTGTTGCGGCCGGAGAACCAGGCGTAGCGGAAGACAGCGGGCTCGTTCTCCAGGTAGTTCACCGCGTCCGTCATGTACTGCTTCTGGAGCGCCAGGGTGATCTGATCGTGCGGGCGGTCTCCGCACGCGAACTCGGTGAGCCAGATGGGCTTGTTGTACTTCTTGAAGAGCCCGATGTACCACTGGAGCGCCCCGAGGTCGCACGCGTACCAGTGGACCGCGATGTAATCGACCTGGCAGCTCGGGCAGGCGGCGAAGAACGCATCCAGGTAGGTGACGGGATCGGAGAAGGTGACGCCTCCCTCCGAGACGCAGTCGCCGCAGTAGTTCACTGCGGGGGCCACCAGCTTCAGGCCCTTGCGCCGGGCGACGTCTTCCAAAATGGGCCACAGCTGCGCGGCCCGGCTCGGCGTCATGTTGGCCTGGCTCCGGAAATTGGGCTCATTGAAGCCCAGCAGGTACTGCGTGCCCGCAGGGATGGAGGCCGCCAGTTGGTCGGCATTCGGGGTGCCGCCCCAGACCATGGGGACAAAGGCCACCCCCGCCGACTGGTAGACGCCCGCAGCTCCCGCCTCGGGCGTGGGAGACCAGTTGTACCACCAGCTCATGCCTCGGGAGAGCGCCTGCATGTCTTGCGCTGAGTGGTACCCGTAGCCCAGGCCCCGCTTGGGGCTCTTGGTCTGCGCCTCGGCGGCATGGAACGCGGCAAACAACAGGATGAAGATTCCCAGTCTTTTCATGTCACGGCCCTCGTTCAGCGAATGAAAAAGGGCCGGGGTGGCGATCCATTGCCACACCCGGCCCTCGGTCTACTGCTGTGTTACGGCGTGCTGCGGAGACGTTGCTCTAGAAGTACACGTTGAACTCGCGCATCGACCACCACGACGAGTTCGAGCCGGTCTGCACCACCCGGATGTAGCGGGCGTTGCGCGCCGAGAAGGTCACGGTGATGACCGGCCCGGTGCCCGTGCCGCTGGCGACCACGCTGCCCCAGGTGCTCCCGTCATTCGACACGTACACCTCATAGCCACGGGCGTAATCCCCGTCGCTGCCGGTGGAGTCCATGACGATCTTGTTGAAGGACTTCACCGCCTGCATGTCGACGATGAGCGCCTGGCCAGCGGCCATCGGCGAGCCCGTGGTCCAGCGCGTGGCCATGCTGCCATCCAGCAGGTTCGACGCGGGCTCGCCGCTCGACGGCGTGGAAGAAGCTGTCCAGCCCGTGCGCGAGAGCGCCGCGCCCGTGCCGCCGCCGCCCGACTGGGTGGTGGCGCTGGCGGTGTTGCTGGCGGCCGAGACGTTGCCCGCCGCATCCTTGGCCTTGACCGTGTAGCTGTACACCGTCGAGGCCGCCAGCCCCGTGTTGCTGTACGAAGTCCCCACCGTCGAGGCAATCAACGTACCGGAGCGGAAGACGTCGTAGCCCGTGACGCCCACGTTGTCCGTCGAGGCGCTCCAGCTCAGGTTGATCTGGCTGCTCGACACGGCGGTAGCCGTCAGGCCCGAAGGAGCGGTCGGCGCCTGGGTGTCGGTCGCGGCGCTGCCCTGGTACTCGGAGACGGTCTGCCGCATGGCCTCGGCGGGGGTGTTGGCATAGACGCGGCCACCGGTGTTGTTGACCAGGTGGGTGATCTCGCTGCCGGCGATGCCGTTCAGCCAGATGGTCGTCATGTGGTGGATCTTCACGCCCGAGGCGTTGGGGGCCTCGATGGCGCTGTTCAGCTTCACGGCCGCGTCCCGGAAGTAGGAGTACACACCCATGCCCCAGGCCTCGTGCGTGCTCACCGTGTCCGCGATCTTGTACGAGGCGTAGCCGTTCACCGTGCCGCTGCGGCTCATCCACGACGCCTGGTTGGGGACGTCGTAGGGGATCTCGGACTGGTAGAAGTAGAGGCGGCCCCCGTTGCCGTTCCACACCGTCTGGTACTCGTTGTGGTGCTCGTTGAAGAGGCCATACAGCGTCACGTTGGCGCCGTTCACGATCAGGCCGTTCTTGGAGACGTTGGACGTCCAGGCCGCGCCCGCCCCGTGGTCCGCGCGCCACAGCCAGAAGTGGTCGCCGATGACGTGGTTGCTGTTGATCTTGATACCGACATCGCACTTGCCGTTGGTCCCGCCACCGATGCGCACCGTGATGTCATGCAAGGAGGTCGGGTTGGCCGAGTGGTTGGCCGAGCTGCCCGTGGGGCCGACCTCGAGAACGCTGGGAGAGTTCACCGGACCGGCATCGAACGTCAGCCCCGCGATCTTCACGCCATCCACGTCGGCGACCGCCAGGGCCGCCTTCCCAGTGGTGGGGATCAGGGTGGCCAGGCCAATGCCCAGGACGACGGTGTTGGGGTTGTTCACCTGGATGGTGTCGTTGAGCTGGTAGATGCCGGGGGTGAACAGCAGGTGCTTGCCCTGGCTCAGCGCCGTGTTGAGGGTGGCGGCCGTGGCCGTCTCCGGGCGAGCGATGTAGAACTGATCGATCGAGATGGACGTGCCCGGCGTGTTGCCCGCGGACCAGCTGACGCCCTGGGTGTTCGTCTGGAGCGCCGGGACGAAGACGTTATAGGTGCCGGCGTTGCTGATGTAGAGGTAGGGCTTCTCGCGGATGATCGGCGTCTGGGGGACGACCGTGTAGGGCGGCTCCGGGAAGGTGGCGGCCGAGGGCGTGTTGAGGCTGCCCACGAACACCATGTTCCACACGGCGTTGTTCCAGCCACCCCAGCTGCTGTTGCGCGAGAACCACTGCTGCTGCGAGGCCGGGACGACCAGGCCATCGACGACGGAGTCCGCCAGGAAGCCACCGCTGGCCCAGCCGGCATTCCAGTTCGAGTCAAAGTCGAACAGGTGGAGCTCGCCACGGACGTGCAGGCGGCGGAGCGGCGCGGCCTGGGAGACGGCGATCTGCGTCGTGCCGCCCGTGGGGGTGACCGACAGGTTCTCGATGGCGCGCCAGAAGTTGCGGGTGGCGTTGCCGTTGTCCCAGTCGGCGTTGACGTTCACGCCGCCGTTGATGGTCACGTTGTCGGGGTGCTGTCCCAGGCCCGCGACGTGCGTGTAGAAGCCGACGTTGAAGGTGACGTTGTATGTGCCCGGCTTGAAGAGCAGCGCATAGCGCTGGGTGCTGAACTCGGCGGCCTCCAGCTGCGTGAAGATGGAGGTGGCGGCGGATTGGATGTCCGCCGCCGGCATGGTCGGGTCAAAGACATAGACCTTCGGACCGAAGATCGTCGTGGTCGCCTCGGAGACCGGTACCGCATGAGCCGTGCTCGGATACGTCGAACACAACGTTGCCGCGGTAGCCAACGCGGAGACCGTTGATGCCATTTTCCTGATCATTGTTTTCCTCCCGTGAACGAAAGGCGCACGCATCCCGTTGGCTCCCAGGACTCTTGGGAGCTCCGCGTCGGCTGAGGCTCAGATTGTGGTGCGTTGCGTCAGAGGCGCCCGTCTGCCTTTGGAAACACCGGGCACCCTAAATACATATGTAGAGCCGATTACTCGGAGAGTAAAGCAATTTTTGAGAGCGCTTTCAAAAATCTCGGCGTTTTCATGCCACGAGCGCAAAAGCGTTGAGAGCGCGACAGTGGCGCTCTCAATTTCCGCTAAGAGTTGTATGGCTTTATGCGTCAAATGACGCAATGAGACACAGCAGGCCTTGTTGGGGCCCGCAAACCCGCCTGATTCATGAATGCGCTTTCAGGTGGGCAGGGCTTGGCCTACTGAACTTGAGCCAGGATGTCGTTCAGCATCTGCTCGGTGAACTTGCCCTCGGAGAAGTTCACCAGCTTGTAGACGGGCATGTCATTGACGAACACGAGCGTCGACAGATCGGCCTTCTTCCGGGCGCGCTCTTCCTGGGGTGTGCGCTTCACCTGGCCCGCGTCCGGGGACGGCTCGCCCATGATGACCTTGGCCAGCCGCGAGTAGAACGCCTCGCCCTTGGGGTGATTCTTGAACTCCTTCACCATGGACTCGCGCGTCAGCTTGGGGAAGGTCACCTGGGTCGCTTCCACCTGGACCTGCTTTCGCAGGGGCAGGTCCCGGGAGGAGCTGCCGGCGAGGATCTCGAACCGGCCCGGGTTGACGGACCAGCGGCGGAGCGCGGCGTCGAAGGAGGCGAAGTCCCGGGGCTTCAGCGTGAAGCTGACCGTCTTCTCCTCGCCGGGCTCGAGCGACACCTTGGCGAAGGCCTTAAGCTCCTTCTCCGGGCGGCTGACCGCGGGCTTCTCCTCGCGGACGTAGAGCTGGACGACTTCCTTGCCCGCGAGCTTGCCCGTGTTCTTCACCTTCAGCTGCACGGTCAGGCTGCCAGTGTCCTTGATGGACGCGGCGCCGAGGGTCAGGTCCGAGTAGGCGAACGTGGTGTAGCTCAGCCCAAAGCCGAACGGGAACAGCGGCTCGAGGTCCTTCTTGTCGTAGTACCGGTAGCCGATGAAGACGCCTTCGCCGTAGTGGGCCTTCTGGTTGAGACCAGGGAACTCGGTGGCGGTGGGCGTGTCCTGCAGCCGCTGGGGGAAGGTCTCCGCCAGCTTCGCCGAGGGGTTGATCCGGCCGGTCAGGATGTCGGCGATGGCGCCTCCGCCCGCCTGGCCCGTCAGATAGCTCTCCAGAATGGCCTTCACCCGGTTCACCCAGGGCAGGGTGACGGCGGAGCCGTTCATCAACACCACCACTGTGTTGGGCTGGGCCTGGGTCACCACATCGATCAGCCGGTTGTGCCCCTCGGGCATCTCCAGGCTGGAGCGGTCGAAGCCCTCGGACTCGTGGCTGTCCGGCAGCCCGGCGAAGACGATGGCCACGTCCGCATCGCGCGCCTGCTGCCGCGCCTCGTCGAGCAGCTGCGCGGTGGTCTCGCCCTCCACGTCGTAGCCGCTCGCGTAGCTGAGGCGCTCGCTCCCACCCAGGATGGCCGCCAGCTCGTCATAGGCATTGGAGATGCGGGTCGGGTTCACCTGCGAGCTGCCCGCGCCCTGGTAGCGAGGCTCCTTGGCGAAGGCGCCAATCACGGCGATCTTCTTCTTCGCGCTCACGTTCAGGGGCAGGAGGTGATCCTCGTTCTTCAGGAGGATGACGCTCTCGCCCGCCACCCGCCTCGCCAGGGCGTGGTGCTGGTTGAGGTCGGCGCGAGCCCCAGACCGGCGGTGCTCCGAGGCCTTGAGCACCACGGCGACCAGCGACGTCACCACCTCGTCCAGACGTGAGATGGGCAGCTGTCCCGCTTGAGCGGCCTCGATGATCTTCTTGCGATTGACGTCACCGCTGCCGGGCATCTCCAGGTTCAGCCCCGACAGGACGCCCTTCACGCGATCGTGCACGGCGCCCCAGTCCGACACGACGAAGCCCTCGAAGCCCCACTCCTTGCGGAGGATGTCCTCCAGCAGGAAGGGGTTCTCGGAGGCGTAGACCCCATTCACCTTGTTGTACGAGCACATCACCGACCAGGGCTGGGCCTGGGTGACGGCGATCTCGAAGGCCGGCAGGTAGATCTCTCGCAGCGTGCGCTCGTCGAGGATGGAGTCGCTCATCATCCTCTCGAACTCCTGGTTGTTCACCGCGAAGTGCTTGAGGGAGGTGCCCACGCCCTCGCCCTGGACGCCCTGGATGTAGGCCGCCGCCAGGTGGCCCGTCAGCACGGGGTCCTCGGAGAAGTACTCGAAGTTGCGCCCGCCCAGGGGAGAGCGCTTCATGTTGATGCCCGGTCCCAGCACCAGCTGCACGTCGTTGGCCTGGCACTCCTTGGCCAGGGCGGCGCCCACCTGCCGGACCAGCTCCGTGTCCCAGGAGGAGGCCAGCGCGGAGCCCGTGGGGAAGCAGGTCGCGGGGACGCTCTCCGCGACGCTGGCTCCCAGCGACTTCCGGAGCCCGTGAGGACCATCCGCCATGAAGATGGAGGGCAGGCCCAGCCGCTCGATCGCGTGGGTCCTCCACGCGCCATTGCCAGACAGGAGCAGCGCCTTCTCCTCCAGCGTCATCTGAGACACCAGCTCCCGCGCTCGTGCGTTGTGGTCTTTGGACTGTTCGGACATGTCAGAGGTCCTCGTGTGGGCGGCGGGCCGGGCTCAGGGCACCGGCACCGCATTCTCGCTGATGACGCGCTGGTACCAGAGCGCGCTGTCTTTGGCGATGCGCTGCTGGGTCCGGTAATCCACCCACACGATACCGAACCGCTGGGAGTAGCCGCGGTCCCACTCGAAGTTGTCCATGAGCGACCACACGAAGTAGCCGGCCAACGGGACGCCCCCGTCCATCGCGCGGCGGGCCGCGAGGAAGTGGTCTCGCAGGAACGTGAGCCGCTGCTCATCCGGCACCCGTCCCTCCGCATTGGGAGGGGTCGCGTAGCTCGCCCCGTTCTCCGTCACGTAGATCTTCCGTGGCCGGTAATCGAGGTGGATCCGCAGCAGGAGCTCCCGGAGGCCATCGGAGTGGACCTCCCAGCCCATGTCGGTCCACTCCCGCTCGGGCGCAACGTGCACCGTGCGGGGCTCGTTCTTCTCCTCCGGCACCTTGCCGTTCCGGAGGACCGCGCGCGAGTAGTAGTTGATGCCCAGGAAGTCGCACTTCGCCGCGATGGCCTCGAGGTCCCCGGGCTGAACGAAGGTGAGCCCCTCGGGCGGCAGGTGTCCCGCCGCGATGTAGTCGGCGACCATGTCGGCCGGGTAGTGGCGCCCGAACACGGGGTCGAGGAACCAGCGGTTGAAGAAGCCGTCGAAGTGCCGGGACGCGTCGTGGTCCGCCGCGCTGGGCGACGCGGGCTCGGCGGGCGTCAGGTTCAGGGTGATGCCCACCTCGGCTCCCGGGCTCTCCGAGCGGATGACGGGGACGGCGAGCCCGTGCGACAAGAGCACGTGATGGCTCGCGGCGAGCGCCGCGCTCCAGTCCTTCAGCCCAGGCGCGTGGCGGCCCTCCTGATAGCCGAGCATGCTCGTGCACCAGGGCTCGTTGTGGGTGATCCACTTCTTGACGCGGTCGCCGAGGGCGCGCGCGACGATGCGCGAGTACTCGACGAACGCCTCGACGACGGGCCGCCGGGCCCAGCCGCCCTCATCCTGGAGCACCTGGGGCAGGTCCCAGTGGTACAGCGTCGCGTAGGGCTCGATGCCCGCCTCGAGCAGTGTGTCCACCAGGCGGCCATAGAAGTCCAAGCCGGCCTGATTCACCTTCTGACGCCCCGTGGGGAGGATGCGGGGCCACGCCACCGAGAAGCGGTAGTGCTTGATGCCCAGGCGCTTCATCAGCGCGACGTCTTCGCGGAAGCGGTGGTAGTGGTCGCAGGCGACATCGCCGTTCGTCCCGTCCTCCACCTTGCCCGGCGTCTTCGAGAAGCGGTCCCAGATGGACTCACCGCGTCCATCCTCCAGGGCCGCGCCTTCGATCTGGTAGGAGGAGGTGGCGGCTCCCCAGGCGAACCCGAGGGGGAAGTGGATGAGCCCGCTCATGAGGCTGCCCCCTGGACCGCGCTCTTGGCGGCCATGGCGCTCAGCTCGGACGTTCCCAGAGGCAAGGATGCCGCGCCCAGCCCGTACAGGTGGCACCGCACCCAGCGGTCCTTGCCGAGCTGAGTCGTACCCGGCATCTCCCGGCGGCACACGGGCATGGCGTTCGGGCACCGGTCGGCGAACGGGCAGCCGGGCGGCGGATCGATCAGCTTGGGCGCGCCGGACTTCGCCTTCAGCTCGGTCGTCATCGAGCCGTTCGGATCCGGCACCGCGGAGAGCAGGAGCTGCGTGTAGGGGTGCGCGGGCTGCTGCATCAGCTCCTCGCTCGGCGCACCCTCTACGATGTGGCCCGCGTACATCACCATCGTCCGGTCCGCGAAGTAGCGCGCGCTGGCGATGTCATGCGTGATGTACAGATAGGAGATGCCGTGCTCCTCCTTGAGGCGCTCCATCAGGTTCAGCACGCCGACGCGGATCGACACGTCGAGCATGGAGATCGGCTCATCCGCCAGGATGACGGAGGGGCCCGGCGCCAGCGCCCGGGCAATCGCCACGCGCTGCCTCTGCCCGCCCGAGAGCTGGTGAGGGTAGCGGGTCGCGATCTCGGCGCCTGGCTTCAGCTCCACGGTCTCGAGCAACTCCGCCACGCGGTCTTTGAGCTCGCCGGCGCCCTTGGCTTTCCCGTGGAGGAGCAGGGGCCTCTCCAGGTGGTTGCCGATGGTGTGGACCGGGTTCAGCGAACCGAACGGATCCTGGAAGATCATCTGCACCTGCGACCGGTAGGCGAGCGAAGCCTGCCGAGGCTCCTCCTGGAGGACGTCCCGACCCCGGAAGAGGATCTTCCCGGAGGACGGCTCGAACAGCCGCACGAGCACCCGCGCGATCGTGCTCTTGCCGCTGCCGGACTCGCCGACGAGCGCGACCACCTGCCGCTGCCCCAGCGCAAAAGAGACTTCATGGAGGGCTCGCAGCTGCTTCGTCCTGAAGAAGCCCCCACCGACCTGGAAGTATTTGCTGAGGCCCTGCGCCTCGAGGATGGCTTCGCCCTGCCGGTCGGGGGTCGTCATGGGGAGTTCAGGTGACAGGCTTCGATGTGGCCAGGCCCCAGCTCACGCAGCAGGGGCACGTCTTCCTTGCAGCGGCTCGTGGCGGAAGGGCACCGGGGATGGAAACGGCACCCCGCGGGCAGCTTGCGCATGTCCGGGGGCGAGCCAGGAATGCCCACGAGCTTCCGGCGCGGGCCTCGAACCGAGGGCACCGAGCCCAGCAGCCCCTGCGTGTACGGGTGGCGGGGCGAGTCGTAGAGCTGCCGGGAAGGTGCCATCTCCACGAGCTTGCCGGCGTAGAGGACCGCGATGCGCGTGGAGAACTCGAGGATCAGCGACAGGTCGTGCGTGATGAAGAGAATCGAGAACCCCAGCTTGTTCTTGAGCTCCGCGACCTGGTGGAGGATCTCCTTCTGCACCACCACGTCGAGGGCCGTGGTGGGCTCGTCCATCAGCATCAGCGGCGGCTCGAGCGCCAGAGCGATGGCAATCACCACGCGCTGCCGCATGCCGCCCGAGAGCTGGTGCGGGTAGCTCGTGAGCCGCGCGCTGTCGATGCCCACGAGCTTCAGCAGGGAGACGGCCCGGTCGACGGCCTCGGAGCGCTTCACTTGCTGGTGCGCCAGGATGGCGTCCACGATCTGCTCCCCCACCGTGAGGATGGGGTTGAGAGAGTTCATCGCGCTCTGGAAGACGAGCGACACCTTGCGCCAGCGCAGCTCCCGCAGCCGCGCCTCGCTCATGTCCAGGATGTCCTCACCCTCGAAGAGCACCTGCCCGCCGGTGATGACCGCGGGCGGGCGGAGGATCCGGAGGAGGGCCTGGGCCACGGTCGACTTGCCGCTGCCGGACTCTCCGGCGAGCCCCAGCACCTCGCCCTTGCCGATGTCGAACGAGACGCCATCCACGGCGCACACGGGGCCCGTGGGCGTCAGGTACTCGACCCGGAGATCCCGCACCGAGAGCAACGTCTTGGGCTTAATGTCCATGGCTCCTCACCACGGGGGTCGTCAGGCCCCCCTCCAGGTCATGGGTCTTGAGGAGCCGCGTCCAGCTCCGCTCCGATCGCAGCCTCGGATTGGTGATCTCGTCGATGGCGAAGTTGATGAGCACGAGCGAGAACCCGATGAGCGCGACGCACAGGCCCGTGGGGACCACGGTCCACCACGCTCCCGTCAGCAGGGCCGCGTCATTGGCGGCCCAGTACAGGTTCGTGCCCCAGGTGACCACGCTGACATCGCCAATGCCCAGGAATTCGAGCCCCACCTGGGCGCCAATCGCGTAGACCGTCGCGGAGATGAAGCCGCTCATCAGGAGCGACGTCATGTTGGGGAGAATCTCCCGGAAGATGATCCGGAAGCGCCCCTCGCCGCTCACGATGGAGGCCAGCACGAAGTCCTTCTCCCGCAGCGAGAGGATCTGCGCGCGCAGCAGGCGCGCGTTCCACGCCCACCCGGTGATGACCAGCACCACGCCGATGGTGACCGGTCCCGGGTGGAGGTACGCGGCGATCACCACGGCCATGGGCAGCCCGGGGATGATGAGGAACACGTTGGTGATGAACGACAGGAGGCTGTCGACCCAGCCGCCCAAGAAGCCGGCGGCCATGCCCACGAGCGCGCCAATCGCCATGACGGCGAAGCCCGTCACGAACCCCACCACGAGTGATGTGCGGGCCCCCGCGATCGTCTGCGCGAGCACGTCTTGCCCCTGCCCGGTGGTGCCGAAGAGATACTCGGATGAGGGCGGCTGGTGCGGCGGGCCCACGAAGGCGGCCGGGTCCACTGACACCAGCGACGGCCCGCAGATCGCCATCAACACGAAGAAGAGCAGCAGCGCTGCTCCGGCCGAGGCCTTGCGGTTATCGAGGAGCTGCCAGATGAACCCCACGCGCTGCTTCTTGGCCTGAGTCGTCAATGACATGCCAGGCGCCTTCCTTCCTACCCGTCAGCGCGCGCGCGTCCGGGGGTCGAGCCACACGTAAAGGATGTCCACGAGCAGGTTCGCGGCCAGCACGGCCAACGTGATGGTCAGGAAGATGCCCTGCATGAGCGGGTAGTCCTGATTGCGCACCGCCTGAATGAGCAGGTAGCCCTGGCCCGGGTAGGAGAAGACGATCTCGGTCAGCAGGGAGCCCGAGAGGACGAACCCCAGCGCCATCCCGAAGCCCGTGATGTTCGGCAGCAGGGCATTGCGGGCGGCGTAGTGGAACATGATGCGCTTCTGGGACAGGCCCTTGGCGTTCGCCATGGTGATGTAGTCCTCGGCGAGGATGCCCACCATCGTGCTGCGCATGCTGAGCATCCAGCCGCCGAGCGTCGCGATCACGATGGCTGACGCCGGTAGCACCAGGTGATGGAGCACGCTGAGGAGGAACTCACCGCTGAACGCGGGCGCGAGCATGTCGCTGTAGGCATGCCGCAGCGGGAAGGCGCCGAGCACGAACCCGAGCACGTAGAGCAGCACCATCGCCAGCCAGAAGTAGGGAAACGCCCCCAGGAAGACCAGCACCGGGGGCATCACCGAGTCCAGCCAGCCGCCACGCCTCCACGTGGCGACCACGCCGAGCCCCGTGCCCAGCACGAAGCTGATGACCACCGCGGCCCCAGCCAGGAGCATGGTCCAGCCCAGGCCCGTGGCGATCACATCCGTCACCTTCGCGGGGAAGTACGCCACGGAGAGTCCCAGCTCCCCCTGGAACAGGTGCCCCACGTAGGTGAAGTACTGCAGGTAGAGCGGCTCGTTCGTGAAGCCGAACGCGATGCGCAGGGCGTCGATCGCCTCGGGCTGAAGCTGGCCCGCGAAGCGCGCGAACATGATCGAGGCGGGATCCCCCGGCATGAGCCGGGGAATCAGGAAGTTCAGCGTGAGCGAGGCCCACGCCGCCACCGCGTACAGGCCCAGGTTGCGCAGGAGGTGTCGCACGGGAGCGGAGGGCCTTTACTTGGGCTTCACTTCGACCAGGACGAACAGGTTCTCGGGCGGGCTGTTCGGCGTGAGCTTCGCGTAGGGGTTGTCCTTGTTCGGGAAGTTCGTGAAGCGGCGCGTGCTGTACTCGCCCCAGGACGGGCCGGGGAACAGCGGGATGGCCGGCGCGTTCTGCACGAAGAACATCTGCAGCTGCCCGGCGATCTTCTTCTGCTCCGCGGGGTCATTCGTGGCCTCGAAGGCGTGCAGCAGCCCATCGGCCTCCTTGCTGCCGAAGCGGTTCCAGTTGCGCGCGGAGACCACGCCGATCGGGCGGAGCGTCTCGGTCCCCATCAGGTCGCGGTAGACGTGGTACGGCGTCGGCTCGTCCGACGTCCAGCCGATGCTGATGTCGTACTCGCCCTTCTGGATCCGCTCGAAGTAGGGGCTGAAGTCGTAGGTCTTCAGGCTGGCGTCGATGCCCACCTGCTTGAGGTTCTGGGCGATGAGCTGCACGGCGCGCACCCAGTCCGACCAGCCGGTGACGACGTTGATGTCGAACTTCATGGGCGTCTTGTCCGGCAGGGTGCGCATGCCGTTCTCGCCGCGCTTCAGGCCCGCCTCGTCCAGCAGGGCGTTGGCTTTGGCCTGATCGAACTTGGTCCAGTCACCCGCGGCCACGGCCTCGGGGCTGCGCCAGCGGTCGTGCGCGTCGCTGAGCGCCGTGGCGTCCGAGGGCCGCGTGTAGCCATACATGGCCACCTTGACGATCTGATCGCGGTCGATGGCCATGCTGATGGCCTTGCGCACGCGCACGTCGTCGAAGGGCTTCTTGGCGGTGTTCACGTAGAGCGTCGTCGTGTTGCCGACGAGCGGGAACCAGTAGTGGTTGTTCTCCTTGTCCTTGGCCACGAAGACGCGCTCGATGTCGGGCACGAAGCTGCCGGCCCAGTCCAGCTCGCCGGTGAGCAGCGCGAGGTTGGCCTGATCATTGCCGGGGTAGGCCGGGAAGCGCAGGCTCTCCACGGCGGGCTTGCCCTGCTGCCAGTAGTGCGGGTTGCGCCCCAGCTCGAAGATCTGGTTCTGGAACACCTTCACCTCGGTGAACGGGCCCGTCGCCACGGGCGTCTCGTTCGTGTAGGTGACCGGGTCCTGGACGTCCTTCCACTTGTGCTCCGGCACGATGGGCTGGTGGACGATGTAGACGAGGCCGGGCACGTAGGGACGCGTCAGGCTGAACTCGACCGTCGTGTCGTCCTTGGCCTGGACTCCCTCCAGGAAGCTCCACACCGCCGGGAAGTCCAAGGCCTTGTGCTTCTTGAGGAGCTCGAAGGTGAAGGCGACGTCCTTGGCCGTGAACGGCTGGCCGTCCGACCACTTCACGCCGGAGCGCAGGGTCAGCGTGAGCTTCTTGTTGTCCGGGCTCCACTCGCTCTTGGTGGCCAGCCAGGGCACGAACTCGCCCTTGAGCGTGTTGTAGACCATCAGCGGCTCGTAGACGCCCGCGCGCGTGGGCCAGCGCGCGGTGCCCGGAGCAATCAGGGGATTGAAGTTGCGGATCCACGAGGCCTGCTGCTCCTGGATGACCGTCATCGCCGTGGCCTTCACGGGGGCCGCGGCTGTGGTGGGAGCCGCCGGAGCAGGCTGCGCGCTCTCCTGGGGGCTCTTTGAACAGTGAGCGAGGCCTCCCAACGACATCAGAGACAGACACAGCATCAGCAGTCTGCGCGACATGAATCCCTCCGTTAGGAGCGCCTCGTATACGCCATTCACTGCAAGGCTTGAAAGCGCTCTCAAAAATTAGTTCTTCGACGCAAGGCGTTAATTGATGCAAGGCGTTATCGCTGTGGAGAGACGACGCAAAGCGTTATCGGCGCATGGCGTTATCAGCCCCGCGTGGCCAAAGCATATCAGCGCGGACGTGGAGGCACTGACCCCGGGAGTTCACGGGTGGGAGCTTCGTGGGCTCACTCCTTCGAGATGCCCGTCTTCTCTCGGAACCAGCTCGACGCGTTGAAGACCTGGACGTGCGTGTCTCCGGCCCCTGTCTCCACTCCCACGGAGAGTGGCCCCATCTTCACCAAGAAGATGGCATGGGGAGCGGCCCCGGTGCTCTCCGCCAATCCGTGCAGCAGGATCCCTTGGCCGTTGGCCAGCAACTTGTCCACCTTGAGGCCCTTCTCTCCCAGGGCTACCTGACCGGACAGGCCCAGGTTGTTGGCGGTGAGCAGCGGCTTCAGCACCCCGGGCAGCGCCCCTTTGTAGGTGAGGAGGGCTACGAACGGCGCGGCGTTGGAGAATTTCCCCGAGAAGCGTCCCTGCGCTGAAAGAGGAGACAGGTCGAGCGTGGCCTCCGGGAAGGTCAGCGTGCCCTCCCAGTTACGCTCCTCGTCCGAGCCGGTCCGCACGGAGACCTCTTGCAGCTGGACCTGGCTTCCGTGCAGCGCCACCTTCCCACTTTGAAGAGAGAGCTTCCGCGCGTCGGCTGTCACGTGGACATGCCCTTTCATCTTCGCGCCACCCCAGGTGGTCTGCAGAGCCTTCGCCTGGAACTCGAGGTGGGCATCCGCGGGGAGTTCATCGAGGCGAGGCGTGTCCGCTCCCAGCAGCAGGAGCAGTTCGGGCGCCTCCATGGCCAGCCCCTCGACTCCGTCTACGCGCGCGGGTCCCAGCGTGAGCTTGAGCCCGAACCGGTCCTTGCCGTCTTCGTGGGTGTACACGTCCGAGTAGAACTGCCAGGGCGCTTTCAGCCGCAGGGCACCGAGCGAGAACAGGAGCGGCTCCGCCGAGCCTTTGATCACCGTGCCCTTGGCGAGCCGGCCTTCCTTCACGTGGAGGTCCACCTCCAACTTCCCCGCGCCGCCCTTCAACGAGATGCCCGCGAGCCGAGAGGTGAGCGAGGACAGCTCCTGGAAGGTGGGGTGGGTGGCAGTGAACTGGAGTCGGCCTCCTGTCAGGCCGGTGATGAGGTCGAGCCCATGCTCCGCATCCTTGCGCTGGGTCTCGAGGCTGAACTCTCCCGAGCCCTGGTCGATGTTCGCGATCTTGGCGTCCGCGTAGGCCAGCTCGCCGGGGCCAAGGTGCACCTTCGCGTCCCGGACGGAGACGCGGTGCCCGGGTACCACCTCCAGGCTCCCGGAGGCCGTGGTGATCCCCGTGAGCCGCACGGCCTTCACGGCCACCTCGTGGACCTGCTGGACGTGGATGCCATGCAGGAACAGCTTCCAGGGATTTTCGGGAGGTGGACCCTTGGGCTTGTCGCCCTCCGTCTTCTCGGGGCCCGAGTGGACCTGGACGCTCAGCCCGCGAACGTCCAACGAATCGGCGCTCAGCGTCCGATTGAACAGGGAGATCACGGACAGGTTCACCCGCACGTCATCCATCGCCAGCTGCCAGGAGATGCCGTTCTCGGACTGCTGGCCCACCTTCAGGTCCCGGACATGGACACGGCCGGGCACCAGGCTCCAGGCCCGGCTCCACTCCACCTTGGGGCGTCCGTGGGTGAAGTGGTTGATCACCGTGGCCAGCAGGCCCGTGAGGAGCACGGCGTTGTAGAGCACCTCCAGGACGAGCACGGCCCCTAGGGTCCAGAGGAGGGGACGGCGCCAGCGGGCCGGGGGGCGGGAGAGCTCTGGGAGGTGGGGGCTGGGCATCGGGTCCTTGAGGGAGGAGCCATGCTCGCAGTCCGTGTGAGGCCTCGCTCCGTTATTGAGGAGCGAGTGTCCTCCGGGTGAAAGAGTCCCCGGTGCCGCTGCCTCGCGGGGATTGGGATATGAGGCGCACCTGCTCCATGGACCCCTTCGCCGCGAAGTCTCCCACTTGGAAGGTGCTGCTCGTCGCAGGAGTGGGGTTCGTCCTGCTCGATGTGTACTCGTACCTGCCGGTGCTGTTGAGCGGAGGCCCGGGGATGTTCGTTGCGGTGGGCGTCTCCTTCTTCTTCCTCGCCCACGCATGGGGACGGCTCACCGGAGCGGGTGGGTTGCGCGGCTACGGCTTCTTCCGGCACATGGGCTGGGGACGCAACCTCGCGCTGGGCTTCGCGGCCGGGTTCGCGGTCAAAGGGCTCGCGTATGGCGTGGAGTGGGCGCTGGGAGGCTTCCGCTTCGAGGGCTTCATCGACTTCGCGCCCTTGGCCGTGCTGCTCGCACAGGCGCTGGTCGGGATGTTCTTGTCCTCAGCGATGGATGACGTGCTCATTCGCGGGTACGTCTTCCGGCACCTGTCGCCGCTCCTACCCTCGAGAGCACTCATTTTCGTGACAACGGTGCTCTACATCCTCAACCACGCCGTCTACGCGCAGATGACGTTGCTCAACTGCGCCCTGTGGGCCGCGCTGGGTCTTGCCTTCGCGCTGGCCTTGGCTCGCACGGGCTCGCTGTGGCTGTCCATCGGTCTGCACTGGGGCGGCAACGTCATGTACCGCGTGCGCAGCGGCTTTGACCCCCAGCAGGGAGGCATGGTGCGGCTCACCGAGCTGCCTCAGCCGGAGTGGTTCGGCTGGCTGAGCGTGGGGGCCATGGTGCTCATGCTCGTGGCCACGTTCCCGCTCAGCCGCTTCTCGGCGAAGGTGGAGCCCACGACGGGGAGCGGTTCTTAACTGGAAGAGGCTGCCAGCAGGCTTTGCAGCCGATCGCGAAGCTCCGCCAGTTCCGGACAGACCGAGAGCAGCGACGACCAGCGCGTGGGCAACTCGCGCATGGCGTGCTTGCGTCCCTTGCCCACCTCCGTCAGCCAGCCCTTCTCCCGTAGGAAGGGTTCGGCGTAGCGCTCCTTGGGGTCACAGTCGGAGCGGACCTCGGGCCATCGGCCACTCAGCTCCTCGCGGTGGAGCGCGAGCATCCACACCTCAACCTCCTCGACCGCCAGGCATGCCACGAGCCGACGTGGGTGCTCAGCCTCACGCTCTGCTGCGCACTCCACATTCTTCATGCGGTTGCAGTCCCGATCCACCATCACGAGGAAGAGATCCACCATGGGGTTCTCGGTGACAATGTCCGCGAGAACCTTCTGGGAAAGCGCCTCGTCAACGCCCGAGAGATGCGGATCCTGGAGCACGTCGATGCGTGCCTTGCGCCCGAGGTCCCGGAAGAGTGCCTCGGCGATGGGCTTGAGGATGTACTGATCGAGCGTGGGGTCCTCGGGGATGACGAGGACCTTCACAGCGCACGCTCCAGCCAGCCCGTCGAGAAGAGGCGGTCGATGCTGGAGCGGGGCAAAACCTCGGTGAAGTGGGGGAGGTCCTCGAACCGGCGGAGCACCGTGCCCGGCTGGTCTGGGCTGCGGGCGCAGAGGACAGCGTTCTTCAGCGCCTCGGGGGACAAGGACTGCAGGACTTGGGGGGAGTGTGTGGTGGCGATGACCTGGATGCCGCGCTCACGCGCCGCTGACTCCAGGGCCTCGACGAGCAGGTGGATGCGCTGGGGATGCAGGCCCGTTTCAGGTTCCTCCAGCATGAGAATGCTGCCCGGAGGCGCGGTCCGCAGAGCGACGAGGGTGCCGAGGAAGCGCAGCGTTCCATCGGAGAGGCTCCGGGCCGGGGTACGCGTTCCGTCCTTCTCGATGAGGACGAGCATGACGTCACCCAGCTCTGTTGAGATGAAGTCGAGGTCCTGGAGCTCCGGGGCGCACAGCTCCGACAGCCAGTCCACCCACTCCTGACGGGCGCCTTCCTCGAAGCACAGCTTCCAGAGTACAGCGGAGAGATTTTCTCCTTCCGCGCCGAGCTCCTTCTCCTGCTGCTGCGAGTAGTCGCGCATCCGCTCGGGTGTGATGTTGAGGAACACCGAGGTTTGCAGTGCGAGGTGGACAAGACGCACCGCCTTGGGCATCTCCACCTCGATCACTTGGTTCTTAGGCTGCACTTTTGTCCGCACGCTGTGGATAAAGGAGGCGTCATACAGAAAGCTCCTATCGGGTGGTGCGGCACTGGGCATTTTGTACTTGTTACCTAAGATGGCCGTTTTCCCCCCTTTGCCGTCGGCGATGACCTCGAACGCTGTGGCGCCCTCTGCTCCGGTATTGAATGATTCAGGAAGAATGAGCGGTTGCGGCTCCGTCGAGATGGTGAGCCGGTGAGTCCATTCTTTGCCCTCCAAGGCCCACTTGAGAGACAAGTCCGTCTGGCGATGACCGCTGCGGATCAGCCCAGCCATTCCACCCCGAAGTCCCTTCCAAACTTCGCGTCCGGCCTCCCGTCGGCCCTGAACAGCCTCCCCAAGTGAGAACCCGAGCCCCAGTCCCTGCATCAGCCGGATGGCATCCAGGAGGTTGCTCTTGCCTGATGCGTTCGCTCCAACGAGCACCGTCAGCGGCGCGAACTTCACCTCCGCGTCGGCAAAGCTCTTGAAATCCTTGAAGCGAATCGAACTCAGCATGGCCTCAACCTACAGCACCCCTATCCGTCGTTCATCCGCGTACTTGCTCGGGCCGCTGAATCGTTTCGTTCTCGGCTCCCAACGGTCGGCAGCGGCCCTCCAGATGCTGGTGGCCGAGAATACCGGTCAGGGAGGCGTTGTCGTTCCGGACTCCTGGGGGGCCTCGGGGAGTGTGCGGTCCGAGGCCTCCGGAGAAGCGGCGTAGAGGCGGACGGCCTCCTGGCTGTCTGCGGGAGCGATTTTCTGGCTGCCTTCCGGAGCCTTTGCGCTGGCCACGGGCGTGCTGCCGATGGCGAAGATGCCCGAGGCAGGCAGTTCCTCGAAGTTCTCCGGCGGCTGGTCGGCGGTGCAGTCGATGAATCGGTCCAGCACGTAGAGCAGCGCCTTCTGGCGCTGCTGGCTGGAGATCTCCATGGCCGCCTTCGCGGAGTCCCCCGTGAGCTCCGCCACCTGCTTGGACTGAGCTCCCAGGGACTCCGGAGTGGAAGCAATCACCGTCTGCGTGAGCACCTTGTAGCCCACCACCCAGTGACGCTCGGCCCGCGCTCGCTTCGTGAGGATGTCCGCAGGATCATCGAGCGTTTTGGGCGCCCCAGCCGTTAGCGCACCGATGGCCCCCACCAAGGCGGAGGCCCGGCGGGAGGAGGTCTTCGTCAGGAACGCGGCGGCGATGCTGCCCGCAGCACCCGCACTGGCTCCCAGCAGCACCAGCACGTCCGACAGGTTCATGGCGCTCTGGGCGCGCGTGCGGTCCCGGTTGAGGCGCTCGACGCAGGCCTGGGCGTTGCTCCGGAGGCGGGCGTCCAGCTTCGCCGGGAGTTGAACTTCCGACGGGCCCACGCTGCGGCACCCGGCGGCACCCGCTCCCACAGCAGCAAGGAACAGCAAGTGGCGGACTCGGCTCATAGGCGCAGTCTCCCAGATACCCGTGAGACGTGCGCGGCTCCCGTGTCTTCACGCCGCCCGGCGCACCGCCTCCATCAGGGCCTCCAGGTCCGCGTCCGTTGTTAACGGGTTGATGAGGGTGGTGCGCAGATAGACACCTTTCGGCAGGGTGGTCTGCACCAGGTAGAAGTCGCCCCGGGTGATGAGCTGCTCACGCAGGCGGGACTGGAGCGCGTCCCACTCCGACGCCGGCAGCCCCTTCGGCGTGTGCCGGAAGCAGACGATGTTGCAGTCCGGCGGCACCGCCACCTCGAAGTCCCCCGAGGCCTGGAGGCGCTCGGCGAAGCGGCGCGAGAGCTCGAATGTTTCCGTCACGTACTCCGAGAAGAGGCGCGTGCCCAGCAGGCTCAGGCACGTGTAGAGCTTGAGCGCCATCATCTCCTTGGTGCACTCCAGCGTGCGCAGTCCCACGTCGTGCCAGCGCCGCGTGTCCTGGCCCTGGAAGAGGTAGCTGGCCTCCTGCGCGAAGGCCTCGGAGGAGCGGCTGGCCTCGCGGAAGAGCACCGCCGTCACCAGCGCGGGCACCATCATCATCTTGTGCGCGTCCCACACCACCGAGTCCGCGCGCTCGATGCCCTTCACCTGCGCGCGGTACCGGGGGCTCAGCACCGCCGAGGCCCCGTGGGCTCCGTCCACGTGGAACCAGAGGCCGTGGCGCTCGCAGAAGTCCGCCACCGCGTCGAGCGGATCAAACGCCCCCGTCGCAGTAGAACCGGCACTGGCCACCACGGCGATGGGCTTGCGTCCTGCCCGGGTGGCGGCCGCGAGCGCACCTTCCAGCGCATCCGGGCGGAGCCGGAAGTTCGCGTCCACGGGCACGGGGGTGACGCCTCCCGCGCCCCAGCCCATCACCTTCGTGGAGCGGGCGATGCAGTAGTGCGCCGTCTCCGCGACGAGCACCGTGAGGGGCGGGCCCGCGGTGGAACCACCGCTCCACGCGTCATACCCGGCCTTGGCCTGGCGCGCCGCGAGCAGCGCGGTGAGGTTGCCCGCGGATCCGCCCGAAGTGAGCACTCCGCCCGCGCTCTCCGGCAGGCCGAGCTGTCCGGCCATCCAGCGCACCACGTTGTGCTCCATGGCGGTGGAAACCGGCCCCATCTCGTACACCGCCATGCCGTTGTTGAGCAGCGCGGAGACGAAGTCACACAGCGCCGCCAGCGGCAGGGGCGACGACACCTGGTGCCCCACGTAGCGCGGGTGGTGCAGGTGATGGGAGTGGGTGAGCACCCGCTCCATGAAGGAGGAGAACTCTCCAGTGGGCTCCTCAGGGAACGTCCCCGGGAAGCGGGCCACGTTCTCCGCCGGAGGCGCCCACGGAAGCACGGGGAGCCCTTCACCTCGGGTGGCGCGCGCCAGGTAGTCGGCGAGCTGATCCACCAGCTGGTGCCCCTGGCGGCGGAAGTGCTCGGCGTCGTAGGCGGCGGCGGCACGGTCTCGGAAGGTCTGCATGGCGGCGCACCGTAGACCGGGGGACGCCCGTGGAAAACCGGAGCCCGCGAGCATGGCTGCTTCGGGCATACTGAGGCTTCCATGAGACACATCATCCTCGCGGGAGGAATCCTCGCGTTGACCGGATGCGGCGCGCTGAAGCCCGAGGCCCGTCCCGAGCCCGAGGTGGCCTTCACCTGCCGGGGCCGTCCCCCGCCGCCGCGCAGCTCTGTCTCCCACTCCAATGCACCCGTGGGCCGCCTGGAGCTGAAGCGCCTGTCTCCCGAGCCCGAGCCTCCTGCCTCGGCTCCGGAGGGTGCGCCCGCCACGCCGGCGGGTTCCAACAGCTCCGTGGGAGTGAGGTTGCCGGAGACCCGCTTCCGGCTTATCGCCGAGGCGGCGCCTCTGGGGGCGCTGGGGGCCGCGATGGCCAGTGAGTTGGGCATGAGCGTCGTCGTGGCCGCACCGCTGGTGGACCTGCGCGTCTCGCTGGCGCTGCCGGACACGGATACCGCCCGGCTCCTCGGGCTGCTGCGCGCCCACTATGGCGTGGGCAGTACCTACAACCAGGGCGTGCTCTCGTTGGAGGAGCGTGAGGAATTACTCGAGCGGCTCCTGCTGGTGGAGCCCGCTCCGCTCATCACTCAGCTCATTCCGGTGGAAGGGCTGCCCGCGGCCCAGATTGCCAGCGCCTGGTGCGAGCAGGCGGCGAGCTCCCGGGGAATGGCCTCCGTTGTGGGCAAGCACCTGCTCGTGAAGGACTCGGAGGAACGGATCCGCATCCTCGGGCGCATGATTGGGGCCCTGCAGGGAACCCAGTCCCTCACCGAGGGCCAGCCGGACGACGAACGTCCGGAGGAGTCCCCTGGAGTGGACCTGGAGCCCTGACTTCGCGGATGGGAACAGGCCGGGCGGCCCATTGGGATTGGCGCTCGCTCCGGCCTGTCACTATTTATCCAGGTACGGGTGCACCCCGGGTGTGCCCGCTGACCACCCAGAAGGAGGCCACTCCATGGCCGACGCGAAGATCACCATCACGTACTGCAACGCCTGAGGCTACAAGCCTCGAGCCGTCCGTGCGGCGGTTGCCCTGAAGGAGGAGTTGCAGCTGGACTCAGAGCTGAAGCCTGGCCCGTCGGGAAGCTTCGACATCGCCGTGAACGGCAAGACGGTCTGGAAGAAACAAACCGTCGCGTTCCCCACGGAGAAGGAGGTCATCGACGCAGTGTCCAAAGAGCTTGGACGCTGAGCCAGGGAGGAAGAGAGCCCTTGGACCTCTGGGGGCCTCTCGCTTGAGTCCCAACCCCGACGCACCTTGCACTGTGCCGGAGGTGACACATGGCTTGGTGGGACTCGCCGGTGGAGCGACGCTCCATCCAAACGGGAATGCAGGTGCGAACGCAGGACGGCCAGCGGCTGGGGCGGGTGATGCTCATTGGCCGCGAGGTGATGTACGTGCGGCCCTGGGGCTTCTCGCGCAGGCGCAAGGAGTTCGCAGTGCCGCTCTCGCGGGTGACGGCGGTGACGGGTGGGCACGTGTCCGTTCAGGGCTCTCCGTCCGAGCTGCACGAGCCCGTGGGGGACCGGTACTTCCATGACATTCCCACGCATATCCACCCGCTGGCCGAGGCCGCCAACACCGGACACGCCCACGACTGAGCCTCACGGGATTGCGGCGGCCGGGCCGGATTTGTGGTTCAAAGGAGGGCCATGTCCTCCCTTGAAGCGCTGTCCCAGAAGGTGTCCGAGGCGTTTGCCGACCGGACGAAGCTGAAGGAAGCCGATCATGTGGCCGCCGTGCGCGAGACGCTGGCGCGCCTGGACGCGGGCGAGCTGCGCGTGGCCGAGAAGGGCCCGGAAGGTTGGCGCGTCAACGCCTGGGTGAAGGAAGCCATCCTCCTATTCTTCGCCGTGTCGGAGATGCAGGTGATGGAGGTAGGCCCCTTCGAGTTCCACGACAAGGTGCCGCTGAAGAAGAACCTGCAGGCCGCCGGCGTGCGCGTGGTGCCCCCGGGCGTGGTGCGCTACGGCGCCTTCGTGGAGAAGGGCGCGGTGGTGATGCCGGGCTACGTGAACATCGGCGCGCGCGTGGGCTCGGGCACCATGGTGGATACGTGGGCCACGGTGGGCAGTTGCGCTCAAGTGGGCCGCAACGTCCACCTGTCTGGTGGCGTGGGCCTGGGTGGGGTGCTCGAGCCGCCCACCGCCTCGCCCGTTATCATCGAGGATGGAGCCTTCATCGGCAGCCGCTGCATCGTCGTCGAGGGCGTGGTGGTCGAGGAGGAGGCGGTGCTTGGTGCCAACGTGGTGCTCACCGCATCCACGCAGATCATCGATGTCACCGGCCCCGAGGAGCGCATCCACAAGGGTCGCGTGCCCGCTCGCAGCGTGGTCATCCCCGGAATGCGCGAGAAGCAGTTCCCTGCCGGGAAGTATGGCGTGCCCTGCGCGTTGATCATCGGCCAGCGGACGAAGAGCACTGACCAGAAGACCAGCCTCAATGCCGCATTGAGAGACTTCGCTGTTCCCGTGTAGGTGGGACGGGAAATCCATCGGTTCGTGACGGCCGTAGAGGGAGTGACGACCGAGGAAGTGTGATGAGATATGGCCCACCTGGACGACATTCTGCCGGAGCTGCTGCTGGGGACGGTGGACCCGTCGGCCCGGCAGGCGGCTGAACAGCACCTCGCGGGCTGTGAGCAGTGCCGCGCGGAGGTGGTCCGGTTGTCGCCTGGGGTGGAGGGGCTGGCGGCCCTGGTGGTGCCCAGCAAGCCCCCGCCAGGAGTGCTCGCGCGGGTGGTGGCCGAGATGGAGGGGCCTGGGCGCTTTGCCCGCTTCTCCGAGAAGGTCGCCGCGTTCTTCGACCTCACGCGCGAGCGGACGCGGGCGCTGCTGGAGTCCTTGAGTGACCCGGACGCATGGATGCCGGGCCCCGTGGAGGGGGTGCAGTTGATGCCGGTGGAGACGGGGCCGGCGAAGTCCGGGATGCTGGCGGCCTTCGTCCGGCTGGCGCCCGGCGTGCGCTTCCCGCGGCACACCCACCACGGTCATGAGTGGAACCTGGTCCTCGAGGGTGGGTTCCGCGAGGACTCGGGAAACGAAGTCTGGCCTGGCGAGCTCCTGGAGAAGGAGTCGGGCAGCGCGCACGACTTCGTGGCCATTGAGGGACCCGCCTGCATCGCCGCCGCCCTCATCGACGGAGTGACGAGCTTCGACTAAGCAGCAGGGGTATGGCCAACGGGAAGATAGCGGGGAGCGCGGGTCCCAGTCAGAAGCCGGAGAAGAACCTCCAGGGATTGGTGCTCCCGGTCCTCTCGCAGCCTGAGCAGCCCGAAGAGGTTCAGGAGCTCTATCGCATCGTCGTGGACAAGGGCCGCGAGGCGATGGGTTGGTACTCGCGCAACATGGCGATCCGGAAGACGTGGGGCCAGCGGCTGCGCATGCTGGCCATCTTTCTGACCGCGCTGGCCAGCGTCACGCCCATCCTGGTGCAGCTGCTCCCTAACGAGCAGGCCTACCAGAAGTGGGGCCTGCTGGCCTCCGTGTTCGCGGTGATGGGCGCCACCTGCGTCGGTCTGGATAACTACTTCGGCGCCTCCTCAGGGTGGATGCGCTACGTGTCCGCCTATCAGGAGATCAACTCGAAGCTGGAGGCCTTGCAGTTCGGCTGGGCCCGGCTGGCATTGATGTCACCCACGATGCCCAAGGAGCAGCGGCTCACCGCGGTGCTGGATCTGCTCCAGGCCTTCATCATCGACGTCAACGCGACGGTGAGGCAGGAGACGCAGGACTGGATGGCTGAGTTCAAGGGCCACCTGGCGGTGCTGGAGCAGCGGATGGACGCGCAGCGCACCGCCCTGGCTGCCGCGCCCTCGGCCGCCTACGGCGCCATCAAGGTCCAGGTCGACGGCAGCGACAACCTCCGGGACAGCCGGTGGCGGGTGGTGCTCGGCACGGGCAAGGAAATCGAGGGCACGGGCTCCAGCATTGGCGTGGCGACGACGCTGGGCCCGGGGCTGCTGAGCCTGCGCCTGGAAGCCTTGCTGAAGGACGGCCGGCCGCTCGTGACGGAGGACGTGACGATCATCAAGGCGGGCGAGGTGACCCTCCACGTGTTCCAGGTGCACTGAGCCGGGGACAGGTCTATGGTGCGCGGCGCTCTTCATGACCGCTCAGCTCGCCGCGCGCCTCGCCCAGTCCACGCTCACCCTGTGCCGTATCCCCAGTCCTATCGGGCAGGAAGGTCCGCTCGCTGATCATGTGGAGCGGTGGGCGCTCGAGCGCTTCCCTCGCGAGTCCGTGATTCGGGTCGGGCACTCGATGGTCGTGGGCCGACTGGATGACCCGCGGCCCACCGTGGCGCTCGTGGGACACCTGGACACGGTGCCCGCGCATCCGAGCGATGGTCCCGCGCGCATCGAGGGCGAGCGGGTGTTCGGGCTGGGCGCGTCGGACATGAAGGGCGGGCTGGCGGTGATGATGGCGCTGGCCGAGGACCTGCCGCTGAGAGAGCTGCCGGTGAACCTCGCGTTGATCCTCTATGAGCGCGAAGAGGGCCCGTATCTGGAGTCCGGCCTGGGGCCGCTCTTCGAGAAGCGGCCGGACCTGAAGCGGGTGAGCTTCGGCATCGCCATGGAGCCGACGGATGGGGTGGTGCAGGTGGGGTGCGTGGGGACGCTGCACGCGACGCTGAAGTTCTCGGGGCGCAGCGCGCACTCGGCGCGGCCGTGGCAGGGAGAGAACGCCATCCACAAGGCGGGCCCGCTGCTGACGGAGTTGCTCGGGCGCGAGCGCGTGGAGGTGGTGAACTCAGGCTTCTCCTTCTTCGAGGTGATGAGCGTGACGCTGGCCCACGGTGGCCGGGCGCGCAACGTGGTGCCGGACACGCTGGAGCTGAACCTCAACTACCGGTTTGCCCCGGGCAAGTCGCTGGAGCAGGCGCAGGCGGATGTGCGGGCGCTGGTGGCGGGCCGGGTGGAGGTGTCGTTCACGGACCTGTCCCCGAGCGGGCGGGTGTGCGCGGACAACCCGCTGTACCGGCGGCTCCTGGCGGCGACGGGGCTCCCTGCGGCGTCGAAGCAGGCGTGGACGGATGTGGCCCGCTTCGGCGAGTGGGGCGTGGACGCGGTGAATTACGGGCCGGGTGAGACGGCGCAGGCCCACCAGGCCAACGAGAGCGCCCCCATCCCCGGGCTGGCGGTGGCGTACGAGAAGCTCGCCGCGTTCTTGCGCGAAGCCCGGTAGGGCCGCCGTACCCCTTGGGTGGTACATCCTCGGGAGGCCCCCCTGAATACTGTCTCCTGGCTGGCGCAAGACCGCCGCCAACCAAGGAGGCTGGGTGCTCGAGGAGTACCGTGTAGGGCGATTCTCCCTCTCACTGCCGCCGACCGTGCGGCGGGCATGGCAGGAGCACAGGATCCTCTCCTCCGTGCACTTCCGAGAGGTGGAGTGGACCGCAGCCAATGGCTACAAGCAGGCCTGGAGCGACTGGCTCCGGAAGCTGGCTGAGCGGCGGTTGCCCGTGGGCGCTCGGGAGCTCCTCATCGAGCAGCGTGACATTGCTCCCCGGTGCCACGGTGTGCTGGCCCATGACAGCGAGGACGATGTGAACCAGAAGACCTGGTTCGCGCTGCTGGACGCGGGCACGCACGGTGTCTGGATGGAATGCGCTCAGGATCCGCAAGTCCCGGAGCAGGCGCTGTCGCGGCTCGAGATGGTGGCGCACTCCTATCGCTCGTTCGAGCTACGGGCCACTCCTCCGCCCGAGGGTTGGTTCTATCTGGAGCGTGGGGCGGTCACCCTCCCGCCGCTGGGCGTCGAGCAGGTCCTCGTGCAGTTCGAGGAAGTCCCTCTGGATCTGAGGATGGAGCTGGGCAGCCGCCCCGCGGCCGAGGCCGATCCAGAGGGTGGGCTCATGCACCGTCTGCAGCGCGCGTTGGCCTTGGGGCTCCACGGAGCGCGGGAAGTCACTGTCGTTCGGACAGGACCTCGCCAGGTCGCGGGCTTCGAGGGAGAAGAGCTGATCATCCTGGTGAAGGAGGGGAGCGAAGAGCGCCTGACCTGGGGCTGGGAGTACCCAGGATTGGCGGGAGATCCCTGCGCTCCATGTATCGAGCTCACCATGCACTCGACGGCCCGCGAGCGGACGGTCAAGGCTCGCCTCTGGGACGAGACGCTGGAGTCCGTGCGCCACCTGCTCCCGGTCTCCCGGGTGGATTGGATGGAGCCCCTCTGAGGGGCTGTCTGGGCTGTTACTTCTTCTTCTCGGGCGGCTTGGGGATGGCGGCCAGGGCCTCGGCCTTCACCCAGGCGTGCCATGCGGCGGCGGACAGGGTTGTGGCCTCCGGCTGGAGGACGGCCGCGAGGACCAGCTCGCGCAGGGGTTGGATGATGGCGAACTCCACCTGTCCCTGGGGACGCGCGGCCTCGTTGATGCGCTGGAGCGCCTCTTCACGCCAGCCCACGCGCGGTGCCGTGCCACTCCTTATAGAGGAGAGTGCTTCCTGTCCCGTCTGGGCCAGCGCCAGCAGCCCCTCTCCCAGCGGGCGGACCTCGTGCAGGGCGGGTGAGCGCTCCAGCAGGTGTGACAGCTCGGGGTGGAGCTCGCGCCACTGGCTGAACGCCTGGGTCAGCCGCTCCGCGTTCCGAGCGAACCGGGGCGCGTCGCTCAGCAGCTCATCGACGGAGGTCCTCAGTGCCCGGGCCTCCGGGCTCTCCGGCCGTGCCGCATCCACGAGCCGCGTCAACGGCATGCCCTGGGTGGCGGCCTGGAACTGCACGGGCCGATCGTAGAACTTCACCGGCTCCACCAGCTCCGCCAGGACGCGCAGCGGGCCCGGGTTGGCTGCGCCCGCGAGCCGGCGCAGGAGCACCTCACGGGTGCGCTCGTGCAGGAGTCCATGCTCCTCCAGCTGCACGCGCAGGAGCTCCAGCCGGCGGTACATGTCCTGGACATCCGTCACCTCGCGCGGCGACCACAGCCGCTCGGCGACGGCGGCCAGCCGAGGCCAGATGCGCGAGTCGATCGTCTCGGTGTCCGCGAACTCGGACCACATGCAGGCCTCGCCGCCGAGGACTCGCGGGGCGTCCTTCTCGCGGACGGAGGTCTCGGGGGGCTTGAACTGGAAGCGGTGGTACCAGGAGACGGGGATCCAGCGGTTGGCCTCCTCGGCCATTCGCTTTCCATCCGCGGGCAGCGGGTCCACTGTGTAGTGGAGGCCCGCAGGCAGCATGTGGTCCAGGTAGTAGCCCCACGAGAGGATGCCCGCGTACCCCTGCTTCGCGCTCTCCGCGAGTGCCTTGGGGCCTCGCCACGTCTGGACGACTGCATCCTTTGGGAGGGTGGGGTGGAGGATCTCGTCCCAGCCCATCATGCGCTTGCCGTGCTTCTGGAGGATCTTCGCGACGCGGTCTCCGAAGTACGTTTGGAGCGCGTGCGAGTCGGCGAGGCCTCGGCTCGCCATGAAGGACTGGATGGCGGGGTTCACCCGCCAGTGGTTGCCCGTGTTCTCGTCCCCGCCGATGTGCATCCAGGCATCGGGGAACAGCTCCGCCATCTCGCCGAGGAAGGCGTCGAGGAACGGGTACACCTCCTCGCGCGTGGGGTCGAGCGTCGGGTCGAAGATGCCCCACTTGCGCTCGATGGAGTACGGGCCTGGGACGCTCGCCAGCTCCGAGTGGCCCACGAGCCAGCTCGTGACGTGGCCCGGCATGTCGAACTCGGGCACGACGCGGATGCCCCGGTCGGCGGCGTAGGCGATGAGCTCGCGCAGCTGCTGCTGGGTGAAGTAGAGGCCATCCGAGCCCAGCTCGTGGAGGCGGGGGAAGCGGCGGCTCTCGACGCGGAAGCCCTGATCATCGGTGAGGTGCAGGTGGAGCACGTTGAGCTTCACTGCCGCCATGCCATCGAGGTTGCGCTTGAGCACCTCCAGCGGCAGCCAGTGGCGGCTGACGTCGATGAGCAGCCCTCGCCAGGGGAAGCGCGGCCGGTCGGAGAGGGCCACGGCGGGCAGGAACCAGCCGTCTCGGTCTCCCTGGAGAAGCTGAAGGAGGGTCTCGATGCCTCGCAGGGCGCCGACGACTTGAGCGGCTCGGAGCGTCGCGCGGTTCCCGTCCACTTCGAGCGTGTAGGACTCGTCGTCTCCCAGGGTGGGGAGTGGGTTTCCCGGTGACTTCACCTCGACGAGCAGGGTGGCCTTCTCGGGCTCGGTGGGCTCGCGCGAGAGGGTCAGGCCTGTGCGTCCTTCGAGGCGCCGGAGCATGCGCTGGAGGGCGGTCTCCAGCCGGCGGTCCACGGGGCCTCGCACGCTGAGGGAGAACGCGGCGGTGAGGGGTAGGCGTCCTTCTCGGAACTGGAGCGAGGCAGGGACTGGCATCAACCCATGCGAGCGGGAGACGCCGCTGGGAGTGGCAGGAGCGGCTGCAGTCCAGGTGCTCCATAGCAGGACGCCCAGGAGCATCCATTGGTGCCATCGCGTGTGCGTCATCGGTGCCCCTTCGCGGTCTCTATGGATTTGCGCCAGCGCGCGGCCAGGGCCAGGAGTACGCCGCACAGCAGCGCTGTCCCTGCACCCACAAGCCGTACCGTCAACTGCTCGCCGAGCAGCAACACTCCGCCCGTGGCCGCGAGCACAGGCACCGAGAGCTGGATAATGGCGGCTCGGGTCGCCGTGAGGTGCGGTAGCGCCGCGTACCACAGGCTGTAGCCCACGCCCGACGCGAGCGCTCCCGAGGCGATGGCGAGCACCACGCCCCGAGGGGTGGCATGCGGTGCGCTCTGAAGTGCGGTGCTCACAGCTGACAGTGCCAGGGCCAGGGGAACACTGAGCAGGAAGTTCTGGGCCGTGGCCGCGAGCGGGTGGGTGCTTCCGCGCCCTCGCAGTGAGTACACGCCCCAGGCGACTCCGGCTCCGGCCATCAACGCCGCGCCTACGAAGTCCGGAGCCGTGGCACCGGGAGCCGCCAGTCCCACGAGCCCACCGAGCGCCAGCAGCAGCCCTGCCCACTCGAGGGGTCTCGGGCGTTCGCCCCGCACGAGCCCCGTGCCGAGCATCGTCGCCTGCACGCACCCGAAGAGAAGCAGGGCGCCCACGCCCGCGGGGATGCGCATGTACGCGAGAGAGAAGCCCGCAGCGTAGGTGAACAGCGCCAGGGCCGAGCCCCACGAGCCGCCCTGATAGCGCCCTCCGCGCAACCGCAGCAGGAGGCCCAGCATGAGGGCACCGGACACCAGCCGCACTCCAGTGAAGCTCGCCGCGTCGATGAAGCGCCCGCCACCGGCCAGCGCGGCCCGGCACAGCAGCGAGTTGGCCGCGAACCCTAAGAGCGCCAAGACCGTGAAGAGGGTCGTCCTCATGTGAGGCCACGAGTCTCCCAGGATCCCGTTCCCGCCGTCAGCATGAACCGGCCACCGTCCACCTCGGTGGATTCACCGTCCACGGGGAGAGACGCGAATCTGCGATGGAGTCACGGACGACCTCCTCGTGCGCTTGGCAGTACGGGGACTTGGAGCGTCGTGACGCTGGCACACGACGTGCTGAGTCGTGCCCTGCATGCCGGGCCCTCATGACTTGTTGGTGCGCTACACCTTCGACCACCCAGAGCGGGCGGCGGCGGAGTTGCGCGCGGTGTTGCCACCGGAGGTGGTGGCGCAAGTGGACTGGAGCAGCCTGCATCGCGAGTCAGGGAGCGTGGTGGACGCGGAGCTGCGGGAGCGCCAGAGCGATCTGCTGTTCTCAGCGCGGCTGCATGGGGGAGAGCCGCTGCTGCTCTATCTGTTGCTGGAGCACCAGTCGTCCGTGGACAAGTGGATGGCGTTCCGAATGCTGCGGTACGTGATGCGGCAGCTGGAGCGTTGGCTTCAGGAGCACCCGGAGAGCGACACGCTGCCGGTCATCTTGCCTGTCGTCATGTACCACGGGTCGGAGGGACGGTGGACGGCGGCGCGGCGAATGGAGGAGTTGTTCCAATTGCCCAGTGAGGCTTCGGAGATCTGGCGCGAATTGGTGCCGCGCTTCGAGTACCGGCTGGACAACTTGACGGCTGAGAGGGAGGAGGCCTTGCGAGCTCGGGCTGCTCCACCGGTGGTGGTGCTGACGTGGCTGCTGCTGCGCTCGGGCGCCTCTGAACAATTGGCCTTGCTGCTGGAGAACTGGCGCCCGGTGTTGGCGGAAGTGTTGGTCTCTCCGGAAGGGCAGGAAGGTCTGCGCGCTGCAGCACATTACCTGCACAGGGTAGGGGCCGAGGGAGCCCTGGACGCTCTGTGGAGCGTGTTAGATTCAATGAGCAAGGAACAGCGAGCGGAGGAAACGAAGATGCCCTTTAAAACACCGGCCCTCGAAGAAGCACGCGTCAAAGGAGTGGCCGAAGGGGAAGCTCAAGGGCGCTCGGCGTACCTGCTGCGGATCCTGACCTCACGAGGCATTGCCTTGGACGAAGGCACCCGCCAGAGAATCCTGGCCTGCAGGGACTTGGCGACCTTGGACCTATGGTTCGAGAGGGCTCTGAAGGCCACTCGCCTCTCGGACCTACCAGGCCTTGAGGAGCTTGAGCAGAACGGGTGAACCACTCGGCGCAGTAACGCTCAGGTCTACCGCCAGAACCCCAAGGAGAAGCCCACGTTCGAGTAGCGCCGCGCCAAATCGAACGAGGCACTCACCGCCCAGTCTTCCCAGTACCGGAACAGGAACACCTCGAACCCGCCCGTGAGGTGTGGCCGGGGCACCTGTCCATTGAAGGCCGAGGGCTCCACGAAGATCCCCAGCCGCGTGCGCACCCGGCCCGGCCACGAGTCGTGCTCGGCTCCCAGGTGCGGCTGGAACAGCGTCGTGCGTCCCACCGGCTCCGGCTCTCCGAACGCCGTCACCGAGCGCAGGGCCACCCCGTTCTCCACACTCGAGATCAAATCCACCTGCGCCGACACCAGGAAGTTCCCCGCAGGCGCGTCCGGTGACTCCTCGGCGGGCACATAATGCGCCCCCGCTGCGATGAGCTGCCGCCGCGCCGCCGGAGACAGCCGGTTGTAGCGCTCCGCCCCCTCTCCGAAGCGATAGCTCACCCCCAGCGACAGCGTCGCCGGAGCCACCACCGCCGAGTAGATGGGCCGCCCCGCCAGCACTGGCTCCTGGCCCTCCTTCTGCCTCCAGCCGCCCACCACCTGCGGCCGCACGGCAATCCCCACCCGGTAGGGCCTCCCCTGCGGCCGGAAGAGCAGGTCCAGCGAGATGCCCGTGCCCCCGTACTCCCACTTCTCCTTGCCCTGGCTCAGCGCCGCCAGCGCCGTGTAGATGCCCAGCGAGACGATGAACTCGTCCTGCCCCAGCGCCAGCGCCCCCGCCAGCGCCGACTGTGTCACCTCCACGCTGATGGTGTCGTTCTCCAAGCACGCCTCCGTGGCGCAGTAGTTCACCGTGCGCCTCCGCAGGAATGTGCCCAGGCCGTATTCCTTGTATTGCAGCAGCAGGCCGAACAGCAGCTGCGAGCTGCCGGGCGCCTCATCCGGCAGCCCATCGTTGTCCAGGTCCTGCCCGCGCCGCTTCGACAGCGGCACGTCCAACCACGACAGCGTCACCCCCACGTCCCAGTCCCGATCCAGCTGCGGCCCCCGGTGCGCCAGCGCGGCCAGGTTGCTCGCGAAGCCCGCCGTTCCCTCGGCGATGCCCGCGTACGCCCCGCCCATGCCCACCATGCGCGTGGAGCCCTGCAGCACCCCCGAGTTCACGTACAGCCGCTCCTGCCGGGGCTCTACCGGGGGCTCCTCCTCCTGGCCCCAGGCTCGGGGCGCCAGGGCCAGCACAGCGGTGAACGACAGCAGGGCCAAAGTGCGCATGAGAGACGGCTCTACGCGGGGGTTGAAGCCGTCACCTCGGCGAAGAGACCGTCCGCCGCCTCCGCCAGCTTCGTGTCCCTCCACGTCAGGCCTCCCGCATCATGCGTGACGAGCGCCAGCGTCACCTTGCGCCAGCGGATGTCGATGTCCGGGTGGTGGTCCGCCGCCTCCGCGGCCTGGGCCACCTTGTTCACGAAGGCGATGCCCGCCAGGAAGGTGGGCGCCTCGTAGGTGCGGCGGATCATCCCTCCCTCGTGCTTCCAGCCCGGGTGCTGGGTGAGGAAGGTCTGCAGCGCCTCGGCGGTGAGCAGCGTGCGGTCGTAGGCCATGGCGCCTTTCTACCTCCGTGCGGCTCGGAAAGGAGCAGGGAACACACCCGCTCCGTCACGGTGTCGTCGGCCGGACGCGGACTCGGGGCGTCAACGGTCCCGAGGAGGGCCCTGTCCACAGCAGGCTCCCCGAGGCGCTGGGGTTGGTCAGCTCGGTGTCCAGCATCTCCAGGAGGATGGAGCGCCGCTCCGGCGAGTACACCGCCACGGTCACGCGGTTGGCAAAGCCCACCGTGGAGACCGGCGACATGACGACGGGCACCACCCAGTTGCGCGGGCTGAACGGCTGAGGCGACAGCTGGAAGTTCTGTCCCAGCGGCAGCGAGGCCTGCTCCGCAATGCCCGCCGCCGTCCACTCCAGCCGGCGCAGATCCGAGAACTGCTCGCCGAAGGAGAGCGGCGTCCCGACCCAGAGGACGCCCGGCTCGTAGCCCACCACCTTGCCGGTGAACGTCTGGCATGGATCGGCCGTGCGCACGATGCGCTCCCCTTCGAGCCGGTAGGAGCAGACCTGGGTGGTGAAGGAGTTGAACGGCTGCACGCCTCCGCTCGGTGGCGCGTGGGTGACGAGGCCCAACCGGTCTCCCGAGCGGACCAGCAGGCCGCTCAGGCCCGTGGTGCCCACTCTCTCGGACGTGACGGGCACCTGCACCGAGCTCGGGAAGCTCAGCGTCTGCGTCCCGTCATAGACGAAGCGGTCGAGCGCGGAGCTGCTCAGCATCAGCAGCTCGTTCTCCGTGGCCAGGAGGAACTCGGCGCTGCTCACGTTGGTGCTCCGGCTGGCCGTCAGCAGCAGCTCCGTCCCGGTGTCCACGTAGCGCTGCACCTGCGCGCTGGAGGCCACCCACACCACATCCCCGGCCACGGCCAGCCGCCCGCTGGTGAAGCCCTTCACCAGCTTGCCGTCCCGGAGGAACTGCAGATCACACAGCCACCCGCCGCGCTGGGTGCGCTCCAGCGAGGTGCACAGCGAGGGCAGGTTGAAGAGGGGAGCCTCGGCGGAGCGGTTCCTCGCGGCGTAGAGGTCCATCTGCTGGATGCCGCCCACCGGATCGAACGCGGCGAAGACGTGGTAGCGGCCCGGCTTGTCCGGGGTGAACTTCACGATGGCCAGCGCCGAGGTGGGATTGCCGAGCGTGGCCTGGCTCGCCACGGGCTGGTTGTCCGGGCCGTAGACCTCCACTGTGAGGGATTCGGGGGTCGTGTCGAACTGTTGGCCACAGGCGCTCACCGCCGAGGGAGCGACCTCCAGGCGCGCCGGCTCGCCCACCAGGATGACCCCGGGCTGCGCACCCGGGAAGACGCCGACCCCGCCGTCGAAGCACGGGGTGTCCGGGCACCCGGTGAGCCCCCACAGGACTCCCAGGAGGAGGAGGAAGCGGCAGGTCTTCAGCATGGAGGACTCCTCGGCCGCCCCTCCGGCCCGGGACGGGGCGGCAGCGGGAGATTCATACCCCGATTCGGCTCACGCGCGCTCTACCGCCCGCTTCCATTTGGCCAGATGCCGTTCACGCACCTCGGGCTTCATCTTCGGCTTGAAGGTGCGCTCGGCCTTCCACGCGCGGCGGATGGCCTCCGGGCTGCTCCACACCCCCGCGCCCAGGCCGCCCAGGAACGCTGCGCCCAGGCTCGTCGTCTCCAGGTTGCGCGGGCGCACCACCGGCGTGTCCAGCACGTCCGCCTGGTACTGCATCAGCAGGTTGTTGGCCGCTGCGCCCCCGTCCACCTTGAAGGAGGGAATGGCCCGCCCGCTGTCATGGCGCATCGCGTCCGCCAGGTCGCGGATCTGCAGCGCGATGCCCTCCAGCACCGCGCGCGCCAGGTGCGCCACCGTGGTGGAGCGGTCCATGCCCGCGAACAGGCCCCGCGCCTCGGGCCGCCAGTGCGGCGCGCCCAGGCCTGCCAGCGCCGGCACGAAGACCACGTCCCCCGAGTCCTTCACGCTCTGGGCGAGCCCCTCGATGTCCGGGGCGCGCTTGATGACCTTGAGCCCGTCCCGCAGCCACTGCACGGCGGCGCCCGCGATGAAGGAGCTGCCCTCCAGCGCATACGTGGTCCGCTCGCCCAGCCGCCACGCCACCGTCGTTAGCAGGCCCGCCGTGGAGCGCACCGGCGTCTCCCCCGTGTTCATCAGCAGGAAGGCGCCCGTGCCGTAGGTGCACTTGGACTCGCCGGGCTCGAAGCACGCTTGCCCGAAGAGGGCCGCCTGTTGGTCCCCCGCCATGCCGGACACGGGGATGCCGTCCGGCAGGCTCTTCATTCCGCGTGTGGTGCCGTACACCTCCGCCGAGCCGCGGATCTGCGGCAAGCACGCGGCCGGCACGCCCAGCAGCGAGCGCAGCTCGTCGTCCCACAGCATCGTGCGCAGGTCCATCAACAGCGTGCGGCTGGCGTTTGACACATCCGTGACATGGGCCTGGCCGCCGGTGAGCTTGTACACGAGCCACGTGTCGATGGTGCCGAAGCACACGTCGCCCTTCTCCGCGCGGGCCCGGGCGCCCTTGAGGTGTTCGAACATCCACGTCAGCTTGGTGCCGGAGAAGTACGGATCCAGCACCAGCCCCGTCACCTCGCGCACCCGCGGCTCCACGCCCTTGGCCTTGAGCTGCGCGCAGATGTCCGCCGTGCGCCGGTCCTGCCAGACGATGGCGTGCCCCAGCGGCTTGCCCGTACCCCGGTGCCACAGGCCCGTCGTCTCCCGCTGGTTGGTGATGCCCACCGCGGCGATGTCCGTGCCCTTCAGCCCCGCGTCCTTCAGGGCGCGGGAGATGCAGAACTCGCTGGAGGCCCAAATTTCCTCCAGGTCGTGCTCCACCCAGGACGGCTTGGGGAAGTGCTGGGTGAACTCGCGGTAGGCCTTGCCGGCCACCTGGAGCCGGGCATCGAGGATGGTGACGTGAGTCCCAGTGGTGCCCTGGTCGATCGCCAGGACATGCTTCGCCTTCGCCATGAATCCCTCCCCCGGCGTGTCGTGCCGGATGGGAGAAACCTTACCCGACCCATGGGGGTGGGCAGGCGCCTTCCAGCGGAGTAACCTGGGGAAAGTATGCCGTCCGTGCAGCAGCTCCGTCCCTTTGCCGAGGCCCCCCTGGAGGCCTTTCGGGCCGCTTCTGGCCCGGTGGCGCTCATCCAGCAGCCGCCGGAGCCCGTGCTCCAGCAGGTGGCGCTGCAGCTGGAGCAGGCCCGCACGGTGATGATGGTGAGCCGCACCCGGCTGGCCGAGCGCCTCCTGACGATGCTGCAGGGCTTCCAGCACCTGGAGGTGCACCTGCTCCAGCCCCGCGTGGACGGCGAGGAGTTCACCGTGGGGCGGATGGACACCTGCATGCTCATGGTGAAGGACCCGTCCGTCTCCAAGCTCCACGCCCGGCTGCGCTGGAGCGAGTCGCTGGGCGGGTGCCTGGTGCGGGACGCGGGCTCCATGAATGGCACCTTCGTCAACGCCGTGCTGCTCGCGCCCCACCAGGACCACCAGCTGCGAGACGGGGACGCGCTCTCGTTCGGCGATGCGCAGTTCCTCTACCTGCACACGGACACGTTGCACGCGCACCTGCGGCTTATCCAGGATCCTGTGTAAACCCAACCCGGAGGGAAGGGAGCGGGACGTCCCGCTTCCAGCGTTGCTAGAATGGCCTCCGGCTTGAACGACACTCCCGTCACCCCCTTCGGCAAGTACGAGCTGCTCGAGCGCCTCGGCATGGGGGGAATGGCCATTGTGTACCGTGCGCGCTACACGGCCGCGCCCGGCATCACCAAGCCCGTCGTCATCAAGAAGGTGCTGGACGTCTACGCCGAGAACCCCGCCTTCGTGGAGCTGTTCATCCACGAGGCCCGCATCTCGGTGGGGCTCAACCACGGCAACATCGTCCAGGTCTTCGACTTCGGTCAGGTCAATGGTGAGTACTTCCTGGCCATGGAGCTGGTGGAGGGCCAGCCGCTGTCGCGGGTGCTGAAGAAGGCCCAGGCGATGAACCTGTCCAAGCTGCCCGCACCGCTGGCGGTCAACATCGCCATCGAGATGTGCAAGGGCCTGCACCACGCCCACACGCGCGCGGATGAGAATGGGAGGCCGCTGGGGCTGGTCCACCGCGACATCTCTCCGGACAACGTCCTCATCAGCTACGACGGCCAGGTGAAGATCTCCGACTTCGGCGTGGCCAAGGCGAAGCTGGCCGGGCGCCCGGAGACCGAGGCGGGGATGGTGAAGGGCAAGTACCTCTACTTCTCGCCAGAGCAGGCGATGGGCGAGCAGCTCGATGCGCGCTCGGACGTGTATGCGGTGGGGGTGGTGCTCTTCAAGATGCTCTGTGGCCGCCTTCCGGTGGAGGGGCCCGAGATCGCGGTGATGCAGCGCATCGTCCAGGGGCGGCTCACCCCAGCGCTGCAGCTCAACCCGGACCTGGACCCGACGCTGGTGGACATCCTCGAGGAGGCCATGGCGTTCAAGCGGGACGACCGCATCCCCAGCGCCGAGGCCCTGCAGCACCAGCTCTCCCACTGGATGGCCACCAAGGCGCCGCATTTCCCGGCCCACACCCTGAAGCACATGATGGGCGTGCTGTACGAGGCCGAGCTCACCGCGCTGGGACGCCCCCCGCAGGTGGCCGAGCGCTTCCGTGAGCAGATGTCCCGGTGGAGCGCCACGCAGCGCTGGCGAGCGCTGGAGGAGCCGGCGCCCGAGCAGGCTTCGGCGGACGGGGGGCCTTCCGTGCCCGAGGAGGTTCCCTCCGTCGACGCGACGAAGCCAGAGAGCGGAGGGGTGACGGCGGAGGGCACCGGTACGGTGGTCACCGCGACCGTCGCGAACGGCCAAGTGGGGCTGCCGGGGCTGAAGACCCGGTACTTCTGGATCGTCGGCGTGGTGGCGGTGGCGTTGGTGGGGGGGGTGTTGGGCTTCCTCTGGAAGGCGCGGGTTCCGCCACTGGAGGTGTTCTCCACGCCGCTCGGCGCCCAGGTCATCGTGGATGGCGTGCCCAAGGGGACCACGCCTCTGAAGCTCGAGGGCGTGGGCCGCAAGGCGCCGCACACGGTGGAGCTGAGCCTCAAGGGCATGCGGCCGTGGAGCCAGCAATTCGAGGCGGGGGCGCTGGCCACTCGGCTCGATGTGACGTTGGAGCCCATTCCGCCACCCCCGGTTCCGGCTCCAGAGCCGGCCTCGGCTCCTGTCACCCCGGTGGCTGCTGCTGTGGCACAGTCGGCGTCTCTCGTGGGGGAGTCCTTTGCCACGCGCTTTGGCACGGAGCAGGTGCCCGCTCGCTTCACGCTGGAGGAGAAGTGGCACTCCTTCAGCACGACGTCTCGCTCGCTCCAGCAGGCCCTGGATCCGGCGCAGAGCTACACCGTCTGGATGTCCGGCTCCTATACGGGAGACGCGCCCATCTCGGAGCAGGATCTCCGGCAGGGCATGAGCCTGTTCTCGGCCCGCTCGGTCCAGGTCTTCGTGTTCCTGGAGGGCGAGGGCATCCCCGACGCGGAGCGGCTCTTCATGGCCACGCCTCGGCCGCATGCGCTCCCGAAGGCCCGGAAGCTGCACGCCTTCGTCCTCGTGGGCATCACCTCCGAGAAGAACGTGGACCGGAACCTCACCCTCCACGTGCGCGACAACGCCACCAAGGCCGTGCAGCACCTCAAGCTGGAGTCTCGCCGCTTCGCGCACCAGGTGGCGCTGGAGAACCGGTACTCGGTCCGGAAGCTCGACCCCGAGAGCTGGTACGCCGTGGATTTCCTGCCCCGGGAGGGCGTCCCTTCGAGCGCTGTGGCCGTCCTGGTCGTCCCCACGAAGACGGGGAAGATCCAGGTGAACGGCCAGCTCACCGGAGAGCTCCGGTACGCGCTCAGGCCGGGCCGCTACACGCTGCAGGGGGCCCGGGAGCTGTGGTTCGCGCTCCCGCGCTCGGAGGAGGACGGGCAGGCCCAGATGGAGGTGTCCGTCACCGCCATTCCCCCGCCGCCGCCCGCGCCCCCCGTGGACGTGAGGGAAGTGACGCCCGAGGAGGCGGGGGCCGTCATCGAGGAGATGGGGCCGGGGCACTAGCCTCGCCGTACCCTGTCAGCTCCACGTAGCCGCGCCCGGTGATGGGCTGTCCCGCGCGTGTTCCTTGAATGCGCACGGCGCCTTCCCAGTACTGCACCGTCACCGGCAGCTCCTGGTCTGCCTGGGCGGGCGTCACCTCGAGCACGAGCTGCCTCGAAGGCACGGAGAGCCTCCAGCGCGCCGGGTATGGGGTGCCACTGCGCGGGCTGCGCCACGAGTCCAGCACCTCGATGCGCACCTCGTCGCGGGACAGGTGGATGGACTCGCCCTGAGCGGGGATGTCCACGCCCGCGCTGAACGGGTCCGCCGAGCCGTCCTTGAGGCGGAGCTGGTAATGCATGAACTCGCTGCCGTCGGAGAGCTGGAACGCGAACCAGTCCCAGCCCACCTGCTCGGCGCCGAGGGACTTCGTGCTCCACTCGCGATCCATCCAGCTGTCGCCCGTCACCTCGTGGGTGCGCCCATCCACCGTCACCGTGCCGCGCGTGGGCATCCGCGTGAGCGAGTAGTAATAGGAGGCGTTGCCCTCTCCCGCCGTCTTCTGGCTCAGCCCTCGGTCGCCCTGGAGCACGGGCGGCTTGCCCTCCTCCAGCACCAGTGACAGCGCCACACCGCCGGACTCCGCCGACAGCTTCATGGGGAAGACGCCGGGCCCGGAACTCTCGGCCTTCCAGTCCTCGAGCCACACCTGGAAGGGCTGCGACTGGGCGCCCGCGAGCCCCACCGCCGCCCGGCTGAAGCGCTCGAAGGCGTGGAAGCGTCCAGCGCCGATGTCCGAGAGCGCGAAGTGCCCCATGTAGACCTCGCGCGCGCCCCACTCGGAGTCGCGCGGGGCCTCGCGGGGCGCCAGCGCGTTGCGGAACAGCGTGAGCTGGTAGCCGAAGGCGTGCCCATCCGCCGTCTCCAGGTGACCCGTCCAGTACCACCACTCGGTGCGGAACTCCGGGTGGGGGCCGTGGTCCTCGGGGAAGTGGAACGCGCGAGGCCCGGAGGCGCGTGCGAAGCCCTCGGTTCCTCCGGTGCCCCCGAGTGCCTCTGCCACCGTGAGCCGTGTCCGCTGCGGCTCGGCGGCGGTGTCCTCGCGCGTGACGAGCCAGGCCCCGGCCGCGAGCGCCACCAGCACTCCCGCCACTCCCAGCGCCAGTGCCTTTCCGCCGCCCATGCCTTCACTCCTCCCGTAGCGCCAGCGCCGGGTTGGCCCGAGCCATTCGCCAGGCGGGATACAGCCCGGCGAGCGCGGCGGCCACCAGTGCCAGGAGCAGCGCCTGCCCCAGAATCGAGGGCGTCACCGCGAGCTGCAGCGTCCACCCGAATGAGCGCTGGTTGATGACGTAGACGAGGATGGCTGCGAGCCCCACGCCCAGTGGCAGGGCGAAGAGGCCCGCCAGCAGCCCCAGAAGTCCCGTCTGGAGCGAGACGAGCCCCCAGAGCTGGCCCGGAGTCAGTCCCATGGCTCGGAGCACGGCGAACTCCCGCGCCCGCTCCAGCTGCAGCGCCATGAGCGCGCTGAGCACGCCGATGAATGCCACACCGATGGCCAGGAGCCGGAGGACGTGGGTGATGGTGAAGGTGCGGTCGAACACCTCCAGCGAGCCCTCGCGCAGCGCGCGGTTGGGGCGGACGTTCAGCGTCTGCCGATCTCCTGTCCGCTCCAGCACCCGTGCCACGAGCGCATCGACGTCCTGGCCCGGCGCGGCGTAGAGCGCCAGCCCGCTCACCTCCCGGTCATCGAAATACTCATTATATGTAGCGCGGGGCATGAGCACCGTGCCGGTGTCCGACCCATAGTCGAAGTACACGCCCGCGACGCGGAAGTCCCGAGGCCCCTTGTCCGTGGGCAGCCGCACCGTGTCTCCCCGGTGGACGTTCCGGTGGTAGCTGAAGGGCTCGGAGACGAGCAGGGTGCCGGGGGCCTCCAGCTCACGCCAAATGGCGGTGGGGTCTCCGTCCTTGAAGCGATAGGGGCGCTCGGGGCCCTGAGCAAACTCCACCGCGAGCACATCCGTCGGCAAGCCATCCACGGTCAGCTGCACCACGCGGATGGTGGAGCTCGCGGCGACACCGGGCGTGGCGCGCAGGTGCTCCACGAGGCCGGGCACGAATGCGGAATAACCGCGCCGGGCGATGAGCGAGGGCGGAGAGATGAAGACATCCGCCTGGAGCGAGGACTCCAGCCAGGAGACGACGGTGCCTCGGAAGCTCGCGACCATGAGGCCCACGCCCACGGTGGTGGCCACGGCAATCATGAGAGCGGCCAGGGCCACGGCGGTCCGGCTGAGGCTCGCCCTCACGCCTCGCGCGGCCATGCGCCCGAGCATCCCGAACCCCGCTCCGAGCGGGCCTGCGGACGCCAGCGCCAGCCGCTCCGTGGTCCAGGGCACCAGCAGCGCCGTGCCGAGCAGCACCGCGAAGAGCCCCGCATACGCTGGAGGCAGGGCATGCGTGGGCAGCGCCAGCAGTCCTCCTCCGAGCCCGAGCAGTCCCAACCCCAGGAGCGCCAGCCGGGGCGCACGGCTCCGGGCCACATCTTCCACGGTGGAGCGGCGCATCGTGGTGACGGGGGTCGAGCGCGCGGCCTCCCAGGCCGGCATCAGCGCGGCGACGACCGTGGCCCCCAGCCCCAGCCCCAGGCCTTTGACGAGCGTCCAGGGCTCCAGCGACAGCCGCCGCACGCTCACGACGAAGTAGAGATCATTGATCGTCTGCGTGACGAGGCCCACGAGGCCTCGCCCCAGCATGATGCCGAGCAGCAGCCCCGCCGCCGTGCCCACCGCGCCGAGCAGCGCGGCCTCGCCGAGCACCACGGTGAACAGCTCGCCCCGGGTGACGCCGAGCGCCCGCAGCCGCCCGAGCAACCCGCGCCGCTGCACCACGGAGAACGTCATGGTGTTGTAGATGAGGAACATGCCCACCACGAGCGCCAGCAGCGACAGGGCAGTGAGGTTGGTGCGGAAGGCGCGGGTCATCTGATCCACGGTCGAGCCCCGAGCCGAGGGACGCACCACCTCCACGCCGGGAGGCAGCCACGCCTGGAGCGGCGCCAGCTCCGCCTCGCTGTCGAGCCGCAGGTCGATGCGCGAGAGCCGTCCCGTGCGTCCGAGCAGTTCCTGGGCGGTGGACACATCCGTGAGCACCAGTCCCTCCATCGCACGGGCGGTGCGTTCATCCGGAGGCGTGAGGAGCAGCACCACCTTGAGAGAGCGAGTCAGTCCCCCCACGCCCACCTCGAAGGAGTCCCCCACGCCCACGCCGAGCAGGCGCGCCGTGGCGGCCGGGAGAATCACCGTCCCCGGCTCGGTGAGGAGCGCATCCATCGTCCCCGAGCCGCCTCCACGCACGTAGGGCCTGAACGGAGCCTCCGCGAACGGATCCACTCCGAGCACGGTGAGAGGCCGCCGATCACCCCGCAGCGCCCGCACGGAGCCCTCCACCACGGGAGCCGCCAACGGAGCTCCCGGGCGCATCCGCAGCTCGCGGTACAGCGAGTCCGGCAGGCCCGTGGCGCCCCCCACGAGCTGGTGCGTGGCGCGGCCCGACACCGTCTCCGTGGACTGCTCGAAAGCGCGCAGGGCGCTGCTGCTCGCCAGATCGATGGACACCACCACCGCCACGCCCAGCGCGATGCCCAGCAACGACAGCGCGGTGAGCCACGGGTGCTTTCCCAGGTGGCGGGCGCTCGCGAGGGTCAGCAGGCGGTGGCTCACGGCTTCACCCGCCGCTCATGGAGCCGGCCCGCCTCCATCACGAAGATGCGGTCCGCGAGCGCAGCCAGGTCCGGGTCATGCGTCACTACGAACGCGCAGGCGTTGTCCCGGCGGATGCCCCCCACCAGCAGATCCAGCACCTGCCGGCCCGTCTGCTCATCCAGGTTGCCCGTGGGCTCGTCCGCCAACAGCAGGGGTGGGGCATGAGCCAGGGCCCTCGCCACCGCCACGCGTTGCTGCTCGCCGCCGGAGAGCCGGTCCGGGAAGCTGCGCTCCCGCCCGCCGAGCCCCACCTGCCCGAGCAACTCCCGCACCCGCTCGTCCGCCGCCGTGCCGGTGCGCCCCGTCAGCTCCAGCGGCAGCCGCACGTTCTCCTCCACCGTCAGCGTGGGCAGCAGGTTGAAGGCCTGGAACACGAAGCCGATGCGCTCGCGGCGCAGCAAGGTGCGCTCACGCTCGCTCAGGCGGCTCAGCTCCCGGCCCTCCACCGTCACCGTGCCGCGCGTCGGCAGATCAATCCCGCTGATGAGGTTGAGCAGGGTGGACTTGCCCGAGCCACTGCGGCCGAGCAGCACCACGAACTCGCCCCGGTGCAGGGACAGGCTCGCGCCCGTGAGCACCTCGCGGAGGGCCTCGCCTTCGGCGTAGGTCTTGGAGACGTCATGCAGCTCGACGAGCGGAGCGGAGGCAGGAGAGGTCATTCGGAGCCAGGAGCTGGCTCACTCATATAAGGATGCCCGAAGCCGAGCCACGTTCCTCTTCGTCGCCCCACGGCTGCCGCAGCCCATCCAGGAAGTCACCAGCCGCCGCGGCCATCCGGGGCCCGCCCTTGTCCCGAGGGATGATGTGGTAGCCCTCCTGGAGCGACAGCATCCGGACCTCCGGGGCACCGGTGAGCTGCGAGGCCAGCCACTGTCCGCCGGCTGGATCCACCACGTGGTCCTGCTCGGCCACCACCACCAGGGTGGGGCAGCGCACGAGGTGCGCATCCCGCAGGGACGTCTCCTGAAGGGCCCACAAGTCCTTCAGCCGGGCGATGGGGAAGGCCGGGAGGATGGGCGCCTCGGCCAGCGCCACCGGATCACTCAGGTCCGTGGCCGACTTGCGCACCCACGGGACAATCCGCTCCAGCAGCCCGGTGTTCCGCAGGCTCTTGAGGAGCGCCATCTTCGGCCCCTTGAAGCGTGCGGCGGGGGCAATCAGCACCAGCCCCTTCACCACCTCGGGGCGCAGGGCCGACATCCGCAGCCCCAGCAGGGCACCCATGGACAGGCCCGCCACGAACACCCGGCGGAAGCCGCGCAGCGCGTCCAAGGCCTCCAGCGCCGCGGCCTCCCAGCGGCGATGATCCGCCTCCAGCATGGCCTCCGGCGTCGTGCCATGGCCGGGCAGCCGAGGCGCCGTCACATACAGCCCCCGCGCCGCGAGCGCCTCCCCGAGCGGCCGCATCTCCCACGGACTTCCCGTGAAACCATGTAACAACAGACAGGCGTCCTCGCCGTGTCCCAGCTCGAAAGGTGCGGTCTTCCAGGTGTCCATCCAGCGGCCGAGCGCGTTCACACAGGAACGCTAGTCACGATAACCCCAAAGCGTTATTCCCACTGCACGATGCCAGACACTCCCAAGCCTGCTGCCCCGTCGCTCCAGATTCAACTCGATGAAGAGGTGGCCCAGGGCCGCTACGCCAACATGGCGATGGTGGACCACACCCAGACCGAGTTCACCCTGGACTTCATCTACGTCTACCCACAGCAGCCGCGGGCCAAGGTCTTCTCCCGCGTCATCACCAGTCCGCAGCACCTGAAGCGGCTGATGCTCGCCCTGCAGGAGAACCTCGCGCGCTACGAGGCCCAGTTCGGCACCATCCAGCTCCGCGAGGAAGAGCGCAAGCACTGAGGCCCGCCATGTCCGCTCCTGTGTCCGGCCGCGTCACGCAGGGCTCCTTCTTCGAGGGGCTGTTCGTTCGCGCGCTCGGAGCGGAAGGTGCCTTCGCGGATGCGCTGAGGGCGGTGGGGGTGGACGTGCGGCGCATTCAGCCGGGCTACCCCATCGAGGTCTGGAACGAAGCCCTCGAGGTGGCATGGAAGCAGTGCTTTGCCCACCTCGACCGTGAGTCGGCCTACCGCGAGCTGGGGCGGCAGATGGCGTACGGCTTCGCGAGGACCTTGGTAGGACGGGTGGTGGACGTGAGCCTGCCGCTGTTGGGGCCGGAGCGCTTCGTCCAGCGCATCCCCAGCCTGAACAAGCTGGACTCGTACGAGTACCAGGTGCGGGTGGAGCCGCTGGGCGAGCGGCACTTCCGCGTCCACTACTGGAATGATCCGGACGCGAAGCCGGACTTCATGGCGGGGTTGTTCGAGGTGGGCCTGCGCAAGACGGGCGTCCAGCCCGTGGTGACGGTGACGAAGCGCGAGCCCAAGGCCTTCGAGCTGGAGATGAGCTGGTGAGCCCGGCTCAGGAGTGCGGGCCGGACAGGTAGATGTCCACCTGCTTCTCCACCTCGTTCGCGAACCGGGGCTCCACGCGCTGGAGAATCTCCCATTCGAGGTCCAGGGCGCGGCTGAACACGGGCTTGGCGGGAGAGTAGGCCTCGCCGGGCACGTAGTTGGTGGCGCTGTCACTGCCGCGCTTGCCCGCATCCCCGTTGGCGATGCTCGGGTGCGCGGCCGTCCGTCCGCCCGTGGCCCACACCACCTGCTCGGCGCGCACGATGAAGCGGCCGTCCGAGCGGTACTGGCCCACGATGAGCACCTTGGACCAGCGGGCGGTGGTCTCCAGGTCCCCGTCGATCTTCCACTGAGTGCGCAGGGCGTTTTTGCCCCGGCTCGGGGCGAGCACGTAGCCGTGGTCGCGCAGCACGCCCTTCGCCGCATCCATGACGATCCGGGAGGGCTGCTCGTAGGCGATCTCCGCGCTGGCGCGCTCCAGCAGGGTGCGGCGCTCATTCCCGGTCGTGGCACAACCTGCGCCCAGGACGAGCAGGGCGCTCACGCTCAACACGAGCCCACATCTCATGGCTCCACCTCGCTCCTCTCCAGCGGTCAGCGCCGCGGTCCCCTGTTCACTCCCAGAGAACGTCTAGGGGGCACCGGGCATATCGGCTGAGAAAGTGCGGGCGTGAGACGGCCATGTGTCATCCGCCCGGCGTCCCAGCCTTGAGGCGAGGGGGAAGAGTGCTCGTAGTGCTGGCCACGAGACGCCGCCCGGCGCAGACTCGGGGTGCTTTGTACCGACTCTTGTTCTTCTTCATGTTGTTGCTGGCGCGCGAGGCCTCGGCCCGCTGTCTCGGGGACGGGGTGCAGGTGTTTCCCCGTCCCGGCGCCACGGTTCCCACCAACACCCGCCTCCTGCTGGAGGGCATCGGCACTGCGCGCGCCCTCGTGGCGGACCTGCCGGGAAAGACGATGCGCCTGCAGACCGAGGGGCACGAGGTCCGCGTGAAGGCCCAGCGCGGGTGGACCAGCGAGCTGGGCCGCGTCACCGTCGTGCTCAAGCCGGACGGGAAGCTGCTGCCGGACAAGACCTATACGCTGCGCCTGGATGACGCGCTGCCCGGCACGGTGAAGCTGCTCAACGGCACGGGCACGTCGCTGCCCGAGTGGCTCGCCGGCAAGGGGCCCGACAAGGTCGCGCCGACGTGGATCAAGCGCCCCGCCGTCTCCGAGGGCCTGGCCCGGCGCAGCGCGGAGGGCATCACCCGCTACGTGCGGCTGACCATGTCCATGCGCGAGGAGAGCCCCTCCTACCTGGTGGTGACGCTGACGCGCAAACAGGCCGGTGCGAGCTCGCAGCACTATGTGATTCCCGTGGTGAATGGCTCGGCGCTGCTGGGCCACGAGCCCTGCAGTGGCGCCTTCGGCTTCGAGGACGGCAAGAGCTACCGCGCGCGGGTGGAGGTGTTCGACTCCGCGGGCAACCTCGCGCCCCCGGTGCCTCCCATGGATTTCGAGGCGCCCACGGCGCCCGCGGAGAAATCAGAATGACGGTGGATGCGCAGAAGGTGGAGGGCCTGAAGCGGCAGATGGCGGACTTCATCCAGCAGCTCCAGGACGAGATCTGCTCCGCGCTGGAGCGGCTGGACGGGAAGGCGCGCTTCCACGAGGACCGGTGGGAGCGGCCGGGCGGTGGCGGCGGGCGCACGCGCGTGCTCGAGGAGGGCGCGGTGCTGGAGAAGGCAGGCGTGAACACCTCGGTGGTGTTCGGCGAGCTGGAGGAAGCCTTCGCCAAGCGGCTGCAGGGGGAGGGCCGCGAGTTCTGGGCCGGAGGGCTGTCGCTGGTGCTGCACCCGCGCAACCCGTATGTGCCCACGGTGCACGCGAACTACCGCTTCATCCACCAGGGCCCGAAGGCGTGGTTCGGGGGCGGCGCGGACCTGACGCCCTACTACCTCTTCGAGGAGGACGCGGTGCACTTCCACCGCACGCTGAAGGCCGCGTGCGACCGGCACGAGCCGTCCTACTACCCGCGCTTCAAGGCCACCTGTGACAAGTACTTCTACCTGCGCCACCGCGAGGAGACGCGCGGCGTGGGGGGCCTGTTCTTCGAGGACCTGGGCGGCGATCTGGAGAAGGAGTTCGAGTTCGTGAAGGACGCGGGCCGGGCCTTCCTGCCGGCGTACCTGCCCATCGCGGAGAAGCGCAAGGACACGCCCTACACGGAGGCGAACCGCTTCTGGCAGGAGGTGCGGCGCGGGCGCTACGTGGAGTTCAACCTCGTCTACGACCGGGGCACCCTCTTCGGGCTGGAGACGAAGGGGCGCACCGAGTCCATCCTCATGTCGATGCCGCCGCAGGTCCGCTGGCGCTACGAGTACCACCCGCAGCCCAACACCCACGAGGCGAAGCTCATCGAGGTGCTCCGCAACCCGCGCGACTGGGCCAGCGGCGGTTAGGGAGGGGAGGGGGCCGTGCAGTCTCTCGTCTGTCCACGCTGTGGCGCCACCCACGAGATTTCCGGACGCAAGCCCGGCGAGGCTTTCCCCTGCTCGTGCGGCGCGCCGCTGGTGGTGCCGACGCCCGCGCGCCGGGGCTGGGGCCGGAGGTGGGCGCTCATCCTGGGCGCGCTGATGCTGCCGTGCCTCCTGGTGGGCGGCGGGGGCGTGCTCCTCTACCTGAAGCGGATGCAGGAGCTGGAGAAGAGCGCGGACAACGCGTTCCGCACGGAGGCCAAGGCGGGCAGCGACCTGGGCACGGAGGCGCGCGTCAACGTCATCGCGTTGTGTGACGCCGTGCAGATGTACCGCAGCGAGAGCGGCCAGTTCCTGTCAGCGGGCCCCACGCCCAAGGAAGTGCCCAAGGGGGGCCAACCCGTTCCGTTCCCAGCGGATGAGGCCTTCCAGAAGCTCGGCTTCGCACCGGGCACGGCGGTCCGCTTCCAGTACCAGGTGGTGGTCAAGGAGGACCCGGTCGGGGAGCCCGAGGTGACCTGTTACGCCCGGGGTGATCAGGACGGGGACGGCCAGAATTCCGTCTACAGCGTGACACTGGACGTCAATGGGATGACCTCCCCGGTGCAGGTGGAGCGGGAAGACGAATGATCGGCCCCCCCTCTCGCAACTTGCCCGTTGGGTAGGCGAGAATGTGAGAGATGAGTCATGTTGGGGACATCGGCCGAGGTGGCGGGAGGCGTCCGTTCGGCGACGGCCCCCGTGGCGGACGCTCCCCAGCGGGTGAAGGCAGCTCCCCCACCAGCACCGGAGGAGGCGGTCTCTCGGAAGGCGGTCTCTCGGAAGGCGGTCTCCTGGAAGGCGGCCTCGAGGGCGGAGAAGGCACGGCGGAGGGAGGCGGCTCAGGGCTGGGGACGGGCCCAGGTTCTGGCCGCACAGGCGAGCGCCCCCGGTACGGCACCGGTGAGCGGCCTCGCATGGGCACCGCGGAGCGCCCGGCCTACCCCAATCAAGGACAGCCGCGGACGACCACCCGACCCGCGATGCCGGCCGCGTCCTTCGCGGATGCGCTGACCCCGGACCCGAGGGGCACCAAGACCTCTACCGCTCCCGAGACCCTGGTGATGCCGAAGGTGCAGACCCCGGAGCCATCCGCGACGCGGGGCGGCAGAACCCGGGAGATGCCCGCGCTCAAGGACGCTCCGGATCCGTCGGCGGAGAGCACTCGCATCGTCAAGCCGTCGGACCTCTTCGGCGCCAAGGCGCCCACCACGGCCAACCGGCCCGCGTTTCGTACCAGTCAGGTGAAAGGCCCGCTGCGCCCGGTGGAGGACCTGATCCCCAAGAACCTGAACAAGCTCGAGGACCAGGCGACGGTGGCCAAGCGCTTCGCCTCGGATCTGCCGCTGCTGAACCAGCAGGTGAGGCCGTCGGACTTGCCGCCTTCGGAGCGGGCCTTGCGCATGTGGGCCTTCTTCACCGCCTACGCCGAGGCCGCCGCAGGCCAGGAGCCCATGCCCGAGGGCCAGGAGCTCTTCGACAAGGCCCTGGAGAAGGAAGGCTTCGGCGAGTTCCGCGACAAGCACACAGGCCAGGACGGAGTGAAGGCCGGCAAGTGGGTGCTCCAGTCTGGGAGCCCTGAGGAGGCCAAGGAGCGCGCGGAGCAGGTGGAGCTCGAGCCGCCGCCGGAGGTGCTCCTCTCCGAGGCCGCCAAGGCGCAGAAGCAGCAGAAGGGGCAGGCGCCCGAGGCCGCCACGAAGCCGGAGGCCCAACAGAAGGCGCAGGCCCAGGAGGCCCCCGCCAAGACAGAGCAGACGCAAGCCCCCGAGACGCCGCACCCCACGGCAGACACGGCGACGCCCCAGGGCGCGGCCGACCTCTCGGAGATGGCCCAGCCTCAGGACTCCTCCCTGCGGCTCGAGGACCCACCGAGGACAGACTCGCTGCTCAACTCCTCGGAGATGAAGGACAGCGCCTTTGGCGAGGTGTCCGATCGCCAGCCAAAGCAGCGGACCAGCAACCCGTCCGAGTTTGTCCGGTTGAACCCCCAGCAAGCCAACGTGCCCCCGCCGGTGATTCAGCCCCCCCACCCGAACTTGCTGCGCCGCCCAGAGGACGAGGAGCAGCGGCCCGGCAATTTCGAGGAGGCCTGGAAGAAGCTCGGTGGCAGCTTCAAGCTGGGCGGAAACATGCTGTGGAACGTTCTCCACCGCATGCGCAATGGCGAGGATGACAGCGCCATTGAAAAGGAGAAGTGGAACCAGATCGCCTTTGCCGCCGTCCTGGCGTTCGTAGGGCTGATGCTGTTGGTCATCCTGGTGGTCAGCCTCTAGGCCGTCCTCCAGGAAACCGTTCCTGCTCGCGGACTTCTTGGGATTTCGGGGGCTTGTGTTAGGGTCCCCGGCTCATTGGCCACCGACGATCTCACCCTCGTCAAGCGCGTCCGCGGCGGAGACCAACGCGCCTTCAAGCTCCTCGTCGAGCGCTACCAGCGCAAGGTGTACGCCGTTGCGCTCGGAATGCTCAAGGACAAGGAGGAGGCGATGGACGTCTCCCAGGAGGCGTTCGTCAAGGTCTACAAGTACCTGGACCACTTCAAGGGTGACGCCTCGTTCTACACGTGGCTCTACCGCATCACCGTCAACATCTGCATCGACATCATCCGCAAGCGTGCGGGCGCGGGCGGCGAGGCCGTCGAGTTCGACGAGACGCTGCCCATGGATGTGTCTGAAGCCAATATCGGAGCGCTCGGGAGCCGGCTGGGCACCAACCCCCAGAAGAGCGCCCTGCGCCGCGAGCTGGCCGAGAAGATTCAGGAGGCGCTGGCCTCCGTCCCCGAGAAGCACCGCGCCATCCTGCTCCTTCGGGAAGTGGAGGGAATGTCCTACGAGGACCTGTCTCGCACCCTGGACATTCCCAAGGGCACGGTGATGAGCCGGCTGTTCCACGCCCGCGCCAAAGTTCAGAAAATCCTGAGTCAATACCTGGAGTTGGACGAGGCCAAGAGTGGGGTGGGCAGTGAGTAGACAGGCTTGGAATATCGGTGGGGCGCTCCCGTCATACAGAGACAGCCACCAACAACCAGGGTGAAGCCATGGCCGGAAATCCTGCGTGCGAGCGGTTCATCCCGCTCCTCTCTCCCTACATTGACGGGGAGGTGTCTCCTACCGAGCGCGTGAACATCGAGCGTCACCTCTCCGCCTGTAAGGTGTGCACGGGTCGCGCTGCGGACCTGCGCGCCGAGTCGGGCCTGCTGCGCGTAGGCCTGGACATGGCGGTGGACGAGGTGGACTTCAAGGACTTCGCCCAGAAGGTCATGGCGCGGGTGACGCCGGATCGGCCGCCGCTGCTCGAGCGGCTGCGCCTCTCGCTCTCGGAGATGTTCCTCTACCAGCGCACGGCGGTGTTCTCCTCGCTGGCCACCGCCGCGGTGGTACTGCTGGTGGCCATTCCGCTGCTGTGGGGGAACCGGGCTCCGGTGGGCTACGCCGGCGAGCGCATGAAGGTGCAGGCGGTGCGCTCCCTGGATCCGGCCCGGCTCGCCCCGGTGGTGATGGAGACGGATGACGGCAGCACCATCATCTGGACGGTGGAACAGGACGAGGAGCCGCCTCCGCACGACGCCACGCCCGCCCTGGGTAACGAGTCCCGGAGCGACGAGCAGGGGACGGATGAGGCGCCGCAGGGTGCCCTGAAGCCCAAGCCCCTTTCCCCGCAGCAGAAGGACCCGGCTCCCAAAGGAGGCTCCCTGTGAGAACGCAATTGGCTGCGGTGCTGACGGTGCTCGCGCTGGGGCTGACGCTCTCGCCGCTGGCGGCTCACGCGCAGGATCAAAAGGTGAAGATCCAGGTGGACGTGGTGCTCGTCTCCGACAAGAGCGACACGGTGGATCCGCCCGAGCTGGCGCAGATGAAGGAGAAGTTCCGCAAGCAGAACTTCAGCTTCACCTCCTTCAAGCGGCTGTCGCTGGAGACCGTCGAGCTCATCAAGGACAAGCCCACCGAGCTGCGGCTGCCCAATGGCGTCAACGCCACGCTGACGCTGCGGTCCCTCAAGGACAGCACCGCCACGGTGAGCGTGGTGATTCCCCGCTTGGCCGCCGTGGACGTGGAGCTCGGCAACCAGGGCGCCGTCTACCAGCGCGCGGGCAAGCACGTGGGCGGCGAGCTCATCCTCGCCCTCTCTCCGCCCGCCAAGTAGCGCCCAAGCGCCGCCAGGAGCTCTCTGTGAAGAGCTCCCAGCGAGAGGTGTTCTCCGAAAGGGGAGTCCGCGCTACACCGCGAGGATGTGCGGGTGCTGCTCGTTCCCGTCCTGCTGGGACTCGTCCTTGGTCGAAGTGCCGGGGAACGAGGTGGCCGCCGCGGACTGAGGCTCCGGCAGCCGGGCCGGCAGCAGGGGCTCCACGGGCGCGTTGATCTCCGTGCGCAGGCCCTGGAGCATCAAGTCAAAGGCCGCGTACGCGCGATCCACCAAGCCAATCGCCTGGGCGCGCAGCTCCTCCGTCAGCTCCAGCGAGCGCAGCCGCCGCTCCATCTCCTCCTCGAACACCTCGTGCTGCTGCTCCACCTGCACGTGGAAGTCCGAGAAGTAGCGCAGGCGCGGCCCGCAGCCCTTGGTGGAGACGACGATGGAGGTGCGCCCGAAGAAGATGTGGCTGGTGGCCTCCATGGTCAGCACCAGGGCAATGCGCAGCCGGTCATCCATCGGCCGGTATACCTCGGAGATGAGGGCGTAGGTGGCATCCCGCGTGGCCGTGTGCGCGCGGCCATACAGGGCACTCACCGACAGCTGCTTTCCCGTCAACTCCTGAATGTCCTCGAAGAACCAGCGGTCATGGCCCACCTCCTCCGAGCGGTGCTGGACGGCGAGCCGCTTCAGGCCGGGGTCCGAGATGAAGTGGGCATTGAGCCGCAGCACGTCCTGGAACGTCATGACCCAGAACGCCAAGCGTGGCGCGAAGGCCATGATCTGTTCGACCGGCCGATCCTGTTTCAGATCTTCAAAAAAGGGGTGGCTGGCAAAAGCGGCCTGCCGTGCTGCGATGTGCTCCAGGACGACCTTCATGGCTTCCTCCCGACCATGCTGATGATAACGCCCGACCCACCGGATCAAAACGGCCGAGGTTTCTGCTTAGCCAACCGACCTGGCGAGTTGCTCTACCAAGCGATGTTATACGTGCAGGAAGAGTCTCCTCTTCGACGACAAGTCTTCGGATCGTGCTCAATCCGCACCCAGAGCGCGTCCTTGGGGCGGAACCGGTCGCAGATCGCCTCGATGAGGCCGAGGTCGAGGTCGCACGGATAAGGGTTGTCACACACCATTCGCGCGCTGCGTCGATCCGACTGCTCGTAGTGGTACCCACCGATGGGGTCCGGCCCCCGGTGGTTCATGTGGTAGGCAACATCGATGGAGCGCAGTCCCTTCTCCAAGGAGTCCATGTCCGAGGGGAAGTGGGCGTTCTCCGGGATCTTCCTGCCAATGGCCCGGACCGTGCTGGGGCCGATCTTCTCGAAGATGAGGCGGAAGGAATTCAGCAGGGCCGTCATCGGGTACCAGACGTCGGCCTTCAAGGGAGAGATGCCGAACTCGGCCAGGATGCGGAGCGCACGCGCCTGGACGACCTCCATCCCGCCCACGATGGCGAGAATGGACTGACCGACGACCTGGGAGTTCGCGAAGGGATCACTCGTACCGGGCTCGGCCTTGGGCGGGCGCGTATTCAGGTCCATCGTTCTGGCACCTCGGGGATCCCCCTACTTCCATTGAATCGGCTAAAGCCGCCAAAAGCAAATTGTCCGTGCTGGAAGTGGCCCTGACCTAAGACAGGTGACGCGCTGCGGCGACACATGTCTTTGTAACAACATGTACACCGGTCGACGTTCCCTCGTCCGCAGGGCTGAGGTGAGCCAGTCATTCGTTCCGATCATCGGCGCGATTCTGAAAAAACGACAGCCGTTTCAGGGGGCGCCTGATCCTTTCGGCGGGAGCATACCTCCAAAAATCGGGGGTTTGCCACGCGGCATGGGGGTTGCTCTAGGAGTCTGCGCAGGGCGGCGGCGGGTCGGGTGGTCGAGTACGGCACAAGCAACCAGCACATCAGGGAGACAAGACCATGGCAAAGGCTCAGCGGCGTGATCAGGTGAAGCAGCAGCGGAAGGCGCGGCAGACGAAGGCGGTGAAGGGGACGCTGAAGGCAGCTCAGCCGGGGAACAAGGTGCAGGTGACGCTGGGTGACCTCATCGCCGCGGCCTTCGATGCGGTGGGTGGCGAGGTGAAGAAGGTGGCGCGGGTGGTGTCCTCTCCGGCGATGACGCTGGCGACGGGCAAGCACATCGTCGTGGTGGGGTAAGGCGCGCCGGGTTGGGGTGTGGCGGGTTGGGGCGTGGCGGGTTGGGGCGTGGCGGGTTGGGGTGTGGCGGGTTGGGGTGTGGCGGGTTGGGGCGTCGTAGGTGTGGAGGCGTCGTGATTTGCGACGCCGTGGGTTGAGGCGTTGAGGGGAGTGTCCCCCTCTGGGGGCGAGGGCCTGTGGGAGGTAGGCGCCCGGGAGTGACATCGTGAGACGCATCTTGGTTCCCGGTAGCAATTGCTGGCTGCAGGCTGAAGCAGAGCAGGCGGGAATGCTCATTGACGCGCGCGACTACTACCGCGCGTTCTACCGGGCGGCCCGCCAGGCCAAGCAGTACATCGCCATCCTCGGATGGCAGTTCGACAGTGACGTGGCGCTGCTGCGCGGCGAGGACGCCCAGGGAGTGACGGGCGAGACGCGGATGCTTCCGCTGTTGCGCGAGCTGTGCCTCAACAATCCGGAGCTGCAGGTCCACATCCTCGCGTGGGACTTCAGCCTGCTGCTCGCGCTGGAGCGCGAGTGGATGCAGCAGCTGCTCTTCAACTGGCACAGCGAGCGGATCTCCTTCCGCTTCGATGCCTCTGCGCCGCTGTCGGGCGCGCACCATCAGAAGCTGGTCATCATCGACGGGCAGCTGGCCTTCACCGGAGGCATGGACATCTGCGACTGCCGCTGGGATGACCGGAGCCACCCGGCGCGCTCCTCACTGCGCTGCGACTCGGGGAGAGATCCGCACGGGCCGTACCATGACGTGCAGGCAGTGCTCAAAGGGCCCGTGGTCCGGCCGCTGGTGGAGCTGTTCGAGGCCCGGTGGTTCAACTCCGGCGGCGGTGCGCTGAATCTGCCCGAGCCGGTGGTGCGAGACGACGTGGAGGTGGAAGCCACGCTGCCGTTGCCTGCGGGGCCCGTGTCGCTCAGCCGCACATTCGGCAAGACGCTGGTGCCCTTCTGCCAGGAACCGGTGCAGGAGATCCGCGGGCTCTACCTGGACGCGATCCAGTCCGCCGAGCGTCTCATCTATATCGAGAACCAGTACTTCTCCTCGCGGGCCATCTTCCAGGCGCTGGTGCGCCGCATGCGAGACAAGACGCGGGGCCCTCTTCAGATTCTCTTCGTCCTTCCCCGGATGCCCGAGGCGCTGCGCGAGCAGCTGGCCATGGGTGTGGCCCAGGTGCGGATGCTGCGCGTGCTGCAGCGTGTCGCCCAGGAGAATGGCCATGCGCTGGGCGTGTACTGCTCGGCGTCTCCCGACGAGCAGGGACAGGACAGGTTCACCTATATCCACTCGAAGCTGATGATGGTGGACGACCGCTTCCTCACGGTGGGCTCGGCGAACACCACCAACCGCAGCATGGGGTTGGACTCGGAGCTGAACCTGGCCTGGGAGGCCCCCGAGGGCCCCGAGGGAGCGGCGCTGCGGCGCAGCCTCCGCCGGCTGAGGGTGAGCCTGCTGGCGGAGCACACCGGGCTGCAGGGCCGCGAGGTGGTGCGCGGGCTGGCGCGCGCGGAGCAGCTCGTGGCCTGGCTGGATGACGTGGCGGCTGGTGCCAAGCACCGCCTGCGGCTGCACCCGCTGGAGACAGTCTTCGACCAGAGCCCACTCCTCAAGCCGCTGGAGCCCGAGGAGCTCATCATTGATCCGGAGGACTCGCTGCTGGACCAGAGCTTCTTCGAGTCCCTGCAACAGGAGCAGGGCCTGTTCGCCACAGGCTTCCGGCTGCTCACGCGGTGGCTCATCGGTCTGCCTGAGCGCCCCCACCCCGCGAGCCTGCCGGCCGAGGCGCCCCGCGCGGAGCCGTGAGGCTGCTGTGGGGGCAGGGTAGGAGCCCGGGCGACGCCTGTCTGCTCGGCTGCTAGGCGAGGCGTGCCTACACCTGTTTCACAGTTGCGTTCCTTTGCGCAGCGCGAGGGATAGGTAGAGTGGCCGGGATGAACGCCGCCTCCTTCCTCGTCCTGCTCTCCGTTCTCAATCAGGCATCTCCTTATGAAGGAGGGTCTGCCACCGTGCAGGAGGTGCCCTCGGAGCAGACTGCCACGGGAGACTCCAGCTTCTTCTTCCATCTGGCGCTGGAAGCGGGGCCGCTGAGTCTGCCCTCGGGCACGCTGGGAGGCGGACAGGACATCTTCGCGCAGGCCCTGCCCATCGCGCGGGTGGAGCGCGGCGATAGCTTCACGCTCGAGCTGGGCGCGCCCCTGCGCTTCCGGCTGATCGACGCCGAGCCGAAGCAGGCCGCCCAGGACTTCAGCGGCCACCTGCGGCGCCAGGACTGGGACACCACGAGCGACTATGCCCAGGTCCTCCGCCTCCTGAGCATCGGCCGGGAGAAGGAGACCGTGGCCTATTTCTACGCGGGGCCTCTCTCCACCTTCCAACTGGGGGAGGGCCACCTGGTGGACCGGTATGACAACCAGCTTTCGCCCGATTACCACCCGGCGGGCGCCGTGCTCGAAGTCAACGTCGGTCCCACGCGGGTCGAGGTGGCCGCCAGTGACATCCTCTCCCCGCGCCTCTTCGCGGGCGAGCTGCGGCTGGACATCGGCCAGCTTGCCTCGACGAAGGCCGAGAACTTCGAGCGCTACTACGCGGTCGCCTCCGTCGCGCATGACTTCGGGAAGATTGGCGAGGAGAGCACCGAGTCCATCACCGCCGCGCTCCTGGGCGGCGCCGCCGCGCTCTACAAGGGAGAGAGCCTGCGGCTCTTCGCGATCGGCGGCGCGGGCTCGCGCGTGGACGTGGGCTCGCCGGACATCGGTGGCTTCGCTGGCTTCTCCATCAGCAACGGCGACCAGAGCGCGGTGAGCATCAGCGGCCGACTCGAGGGACGCTATCAAGGAGGCAGCTTCCGCTTCGGCCTCTTCGGGCCCTCGTATGAGCTGGCGCGCTACTCCTCCACCGGCCTCCACGAGCTGCCGCTCGCCGAGGAGCGCATGGACAAGAACCTCGCGGGCTTCGCCGAGCTGAAGATCGGCACGGGCAGTGGTGCGAAAGAGGACCTGTACATGTCCGCCAGCATCGCCGGAGAGCACTTCACCACCGGCCGCACCGACACGGATCTCACCCTGTCGCTTCAGCTCCCCGGAGCTCGGACGCTCGCCAACGCGCGCGTCATCGTCGTGGGCATCGGTACCCAGCCGCGCTACTCCGTCCACGCCGAGCTGCGTCAGCGCGTCCTCGACTGGCTCTACATCTGGGGCGCGGGCGGCACTGTCCACTTCCCGCAACCGGATGGCTCGCTGGCCAAGGGCTACACCGCCGGCGCTGGCGCGGGTGTCGACTTCAATCGCTGAGCCCCACCGAATGACTTGACTACAGCTGTAGTCAGCCGTACCTTCCTCGTGACTACAGCTGTAGTCAGCGGGAAGGGTCCATGAAGAAGGCCGTAGGAGAGCAAGAGCTGGCGGTGCTGCGGTACGTGGCCGAGCACGGCCCGGCAACCGTGGGCGAAGTGGCCGAGCGCTTCGGCGAGGCGCAGGGGCTGGCGCGCTCCACCATCCTCACGGTGATGGAGCGGCTGCGGAACAAGGGCCACCTCACCCGGCGCAAGGTGGACGGCATCTATCAATACAGCTCGATGGTGCCGGCCTCGGAGCTGCTGGCGGGCGTGGTGGGCGACTTCGTCCAACGCTCGCTCGCGGGCTCGCTGTCGCCGTTCGTTAACTATCTGGCCGAGGCCGAGGACGTCTCCGAGGAGGAGCTCCAACAGCTCCAGGACGTCGTGGCGCGGCTGAAGTCCCGGAAGCAGCAGAAGGAGTAACGCATGGGCACCGAATGGCTGATGGATCTGGCTTGGGGCCGCTCCGCGTTGGAGGGGCTGTGGCGGGCCTCGTGGCAGGGCGCGTTGTTCGCCGCCGTGGTGTGGGCGCTGACGCGCGCGCTGCCGCGCATGCCCTCGGCGCTGCGGGCCGGGCTGTGGTGGCTCGTCTCTCTGAAGTTCGTGCTGTCTTTGGGCTTGCTGGCCCCCGTGCCGCTTCCGCTGTTGCCTGCGCCTGAGCCCGTTCCAGTGACGGCGGTGGTGGCGACAGGGGGCTCGGAGACGGAGGCGCCCATCGCCGGGGTGACCGTGGCCTCCGCCGCGCAGCCGCGGGTGGTTTCAGAGCGCCGGGGTCCTTGGCTGCAGTTCGTTGTGGCAGCGGTGCTCGCCGCGTGGGGCTTGGGAATCGGCTGGCAGTTCCAGCGGCACTTGGCGGCGTGGGCTTCCGTGCGCCGCCTGCGCCGCCGTGCCCAGCTGCTGCGGCACGATGAGATTGAGGAGGCCGTGCTGGAGCTGGCCACGCGTGCCGGTCTGCGCCGCGTGCCCCGGCTGCTGGTGTCCGAGGCGGTGACGAGCCCCCTCGCGACGGGGTTGCTCTCTCCGGTGGTGGTGCTGCCCGCGCGAGCGGTCCAGCGCCTGGACGTGGAAGAGCTGCGGATGGCGCTGGCGCACGAGCTGGCCCACTTCCAGCGCCGCGACCTGTGGCTCGGGTGGGTGCCGGCTGTCGCGGAGACCGTCCTCTTCTTCCACCCCCTCGTGCGCAAGGCCGCCCGCGAGTACGCGCTGGCCCGCGAGGAGGCTTGTGACGCAGAGGCCCTGCACCTCACGGGCGCTGAGCCTGGCGACTACGGGCAGCTGCTCCTCTCCTTTGGCGTCACTCGGACGCACGGGACCGCCGCGGCACTCGGCGCGTCCGCCCACCTTCACACGCTGCACAGGAGGTTGACCATGCTGGAGCATGTTGATGTCTCGACTCCCCGAGGCCGGGCGCCGCTGCGAGCGGCCCTGATCGTCCTCGGTCTCGCGGTGCTGGTGCCGTTCCAGGTGGTCGCTCGCGAGAGTCCCGCCGCCCCGCAGGCTCCTGCGACGCCGGTGGTCGCAGCCGCTCCCGCTGCCAAGGCTCCCGCTGCCCCTGCCGTGCCGGAGGCACCGAAGGTGACGGCCCCGGCCCCGGTGGCGGCTCCGAAGGCGGTGCCTCCGGCTCCTCCTGCTCCTCCCGCCACGCCGAAGGTGGCCCAGGCGGCCGTGCCAGCGGCGCCTCCGGCCCCGAGCGTGGCGCCTGTTCCTCCTGTTTCCGCAGTGGCGCCCGTTCCTCCCATGCCGCCCAAGGCGCCGATGCTGGCCATGGCGGACCGTGATGACGACGATGACGATGACGTGGAGGGCTTCGTCCTGGTGGCGGGTGACCAGGTGACGATGGCGGGCTCGACGTCCGATCTGCGCCGCGCTCGGGCCCTCAGCACGGGAGGCAAGGACCTGATCTTCGTGCGACGCGGTGACAAGAGCTACGTGATCCGCGATCCGAAGATCCTCTCTCAGATGCGTGCCGCCTTCGAGCCGCAGACGAAGCTGGGCTCGCAGCAGGCGGAACTCGGCAACAAGCAGGCGGGGCTGGGCACAAAGCAGGCGGAGCTGGGTCAGAAGCAGGCCGCCCTCGGCATGAAGCAGGCCCAGCTGGGCATGAAGCAGGCCGAGCTGAGCCTCCAGCACGCGCGCATCGCGACCCAGGCGGACGAGGCCGCCCGCGATCGTCAGGACCAGGAGTTCGAGAAGCAGCAGGAGGCGTTGGAGAAGGAGCAGGAGGCGTTGGAGAAGGAGCAGGAGGCGCTGAGCCAGGAGCAGGAGAAGCTGGGCGATCAGCAGGAAAAGCTCGGCGAGGAGCAGGAGAAGCTCGGCGAGCAACAGGAGAAGCTGGCGCACGAGGGCGAGAGGAAGCTCAAGGCGCTCATCGACGAGGCGGTCAGCAAGGGGCTCGCCGAGCCGCTGGACTCCTAACAGCCAACGCTTGCTCCAAAGAAAAATGACGGGTGTGCGGGGGCTCGCCTAACGTGGCGCGGGTTTCTTAGAGGAGGTCCCGCGCATGACGCTCGCTGCTGCTCCCCAGGCCACTCCTGTCTCCTCGATGGATCCGCTCGTGCGGCGCATCCAGGAGGGCTCCCGCGCCTGGGTGAAAGTCTCCCTCGCCGAGCGCATCGCCTTGCTGGAGGAGCTGCGGCGCTCCTACCACGCCGTCGCCGAGCCCAGCGTCCGGGCGGCCTGTGAGGCCAAGGGCATCGACCCGGACAGCCCCATCGCGGGCGAGGAGTGGCTGGCCGGGCCGCTCGTGGTGTTGCGCAACCTGCGCCTCCTGGCCGATTCGCTGAGGGATATTCAACGCCACGGCGTGCCGCGCATCCCGGCTTCGCGGCTGAGCACCTTGGACACCGGGCAGCTGAGCGCGCGCATCTACCCGGCCAACCTCCTGGACTCCATCCTGCTGCCCCGGCACGTGGGCGAGGTGCGCTTCCAGCCCGGCGTCACGGCCGCCAACCTCCACGAGCACCAGGCCTCCTTCTACCGGCGCCCGCACGAAGGCCGCGTGTGCGCCGTGCTGGGCGGAGGCAACGTCAACTCCATTCCGCCCGCGGACTGTCTCTACAAGCTCTTCGTCGAGGGCACGGCGTGCGTCCTCAAGATGAACCCGGTGAACGCCTACGTGGGGCCGTTCCTGGAGAAGGCGTTCGCCTCGCTGGCCGCGCGCAACGTGTTCGCCGTCGTGTATGGCGGAGCGGAGGAGGGCGCCGCGCTCATCCACCATCCGGACGTCGACGAGGTCCACATCACCGGCAGCGACCGGACGCATGACGCGCTGATGTGGGGCCCTCCCGGTCCGGAGTCCGACGCCCGCCGCGCGCGCAATGAGCCGCTGCTGAAGAAGACCCTCTCGAGCGAGCTGGGCAACATCTCGCCCGTCATCGTCGTGCCAGGCCCCTACACCGAGGGCGAGCTGCGCTTCCAGGGCAACAGCATCGCCGGCATGGTGGCCAACAACGCCTCTTTCAACTGCAACAGCGCCAAGCTCCTGGTGCAGCCGCGCGACTGGCGCCAGCGCGGGCAGCTGGTGGACGCGGTGCAGGCCTCGCTGGGCAACACCCGCGCGCGCCGGGCCTGGTACCCGGGCGCGGAGCAGCGCTGGAAGCAGTTCACCGAGGGCCGTCAAGGGCTGCGGCTCGTCGGCACGCCGGGGCAGGGCGAGCTGGCCTTCGCCCTGCTGCCGGATGTGGATCCTTCCCAAGCGCAGGACCGGGTCTTCCGCCAGGAGCCCTGGTGCACCGTGCTCTCCGAGACGGGCCTGCCGGGCGCGGATGATCCGGTGGCGTTCCTGGAGCAGGCCGTGCCCTTCGTGAATGACAAGGTGTGGGGCACCCTCTGCGCCACGCTCGTGGTGCACCCCCAGTCGCTCAAGGATCCGGCGGTCAACGCGGCGGTGGAGAAGGCCATCCGCAACCTGCGCTACGGCGCCGTGGCGGTGAACACCTGGCCCGCCGCCGTCTTCGCCCTGAGCAGCCTGCCGTGGGGCGGCCATCCCTCCGTGTCGCCCCAGGACATCCAGAGCGGCCTGGGGTGGGTCCACAACACGTATATGTTCGAGGACATCGAGAAGGTGGTCCTCCGCGCCCCCCTCACCAACTTCCCCCCCGCGCCCTGGGTGCCGGGGCACCGGGGGGTGGCCACCCTGGGCCGGAAGCTCGCGGACTTCGAGCTGGCACCCTCCTGGCTCAAGGTGCCGGGCATCGCCGCCGCCGCCATGCGCGTCTGAACACGGATTCAAGACGCCGGTAGAAAAGGAGACGTCACGGCCAGGAGCCGTCAGAATGGTGCCTACCCCTTGGGGAAGATGAACGCTGACGGAGATGGGATGAGGAAGCCTGCTGCTCGCGGCCCCAAGCGCCGCGCTCGATCAACACGGCCCTCTGCCTCCTACGCCTCGGACCGGGAGGAGCTGCTCGCGCTCCTGCTGCGCGAGGGCATCCGCCGCGAGTCCTCGCTCCCCTCCGTGACCCTGGAGGGCGGCAGCGCGGAACCCTGGAAGCTCGACTCGCTCGGGGTGACACTGTCCACACGGGGCGCGGAGCTCGCGGGGCGATGCCTGCTCCACCTGCTCAGCCGCTTCGAAGGGCGGCAGCTCGCGACCTTCGGGGCGACGGGCGTCCCCATCCTCCAGTCCTGTGTGCTGCTCTCGAAGGGGAAGTACCGGGGGCTGCTCGTCCGCAGGGAGAAGGACCTCGCGACGGGCCATCCCATCGAGGGGCGCATCGACTTCTCCGAGCCCGTGGTCATCATCACGGACTCGGTGGGGCTGGAGAGCTCGATGGAGGAGTGCGCGGCCCGGCTGGAGGCTGCGGGGCTGCGCGTCGAGGGCGGCGTGTGCCTGGTCCGCTTCGGCTACGAGTCCGGCTTCTCGCGCATGGTGTCGCGCGGGTACCGGATGCTCAGCCTCTTCGACATCTGGAATGACCTCGTCGCGCACATGCCCGGCGAGGAGGTGCTGGCGCCAAACCCCACTCGGGCCTTCTTCCCGCACGAGCTCACCGCGAAGGCGGCTCCCGAAGGGTTGCACCCTGCCGAGCTCGCGCGCCGGGTCATCGACGAGGCTTTGCGGACCGGCAAGCTCCTGCGGCCGCCCAAGCGCATCCAGGGCCGCTACTCGGGCGCGGGCGGGGTCTGGGTCAGCGTGCGGCCCAAGAAGGACACCCACCTGCGGCATGGCCGAGGGGGCTTCTGGAGCTTCCCCGAGGAGAAGCCCTCCGCGCTGCCGGCGGCGATTGCCGAGGCGGCCTTCCAGGCAGCCCAGGCGCTCGAGGGGTCGGGCACCGATCCGCTCACCGCCCTGGAGCAGGGAGCGGTCGCGGTGACGTTCTGCTCCAAGCTCGAGGAGTGTGAGCCCGGGCAGCTCGACAACGATCAATATGGGCTCGTGGTGCGCAGCCGCGAGCGGCCCTTCCTGCTGGGCGGGATGATGCCGAGGATGCCGGGCATCGCGAACGCGTGGCAGCAGCTGGAGTACGCCCGGGACCAGAAAGCGCGGCTCCTGCCGTGGGAGCCGTACGTCCTCTATCGCTTCAAGGTCCAGAAGGCCGTCGAGCCGGGTGTCTCCTGGCAGCTGAGCGGCGTGCCTGCCGAGGCTCCTCCGAAGTGGATCGCCGCCAGCGCTTCCATTGCGGCGCGTGCGCTCGAGGTGGTGCGAGCGCTCTCGGAGGGACGGGAGCCCGCGCCAGCGCGTCAGCCGCTCCAGCTCGACAGCGCGGTGGAGTTCTTCTCGCTGAGTGTCTATCGCCAGGGGCGCCGGGTGGGCATGGCGGAGGCGCAGACCTCGCACCCGGAGGAGGCGCTCGAGAGGCTCGCCCAGAGGGCCCTCGAAGAGGCGAGGTCCGCGCCGCAGGGAGCCGGTGACCCGCTGGCCGTGACGGTGTCGCTGCTCCACGGTGGCACCGAGCTGGGAGTGCTGACACCCGAGGAGGCCGCGGCGCAGACCCGCCACGCCGAGCAGGCGCTGAGGGTGTCCCAGGGAGAGCAGGCGGGCCTGGCGCTTCCCTCCGAGACGATCACTGGCAACCTCTCCCCCTTGGAATACGCGCGAACAGTGCTCAGCAAGGCGGGGCTCACGGAGGGCCCCTACTCGTGGCGCTCCTTTGAGTGCGTCACCTGGCTCGCTGACGCCCAGGGGGTTCACCGGGTCGACCACGGGCTGCCCGTGGGGGCTCCTTCCAAGGCGCTCGCGCAGAAGAGCACGCAGTTGGCACAGCAGTTGTGCAAGTTCCTCCTGCGCCACCTGGGCGAGACCACGCGCTACGAGCCGTTCACCGACACCGCGCACAGGGGGTTGGACACCGCGCAGCTCGCGCATCAGGCCTGGACGATGGCCCGGGCGCACCGGCAGCTCGGCCCCGCGCCGCTGGGGGAGGGGGCTCGGACGCTCCTGACCGCGCTGACCTCGGATCTGGTGTTCGACGAGGCCGAGCGCGTCTGGATCCACGGAGACGGAGGCACCTCGATCTCCGAGGTGGCGCTCGTGCTGCTCGCGCTCCTGGAGACGGGGGACGACAACACCACGGCGGCCACCCTCGCCACGACGCTCTGGTCGAGCATCAGCGCCCAGGGCCGCTTCAGCTGCCACATGGACCCGGCCTTCGATGACGACTCGTTCCAGGACGGGTACCCGGGGCAGGCGCTGCTGGCGCTCGCACGGGCGGCGGAGAAGAAGGTGTGCGCGCCGGACAAGGAGAAGCTGGCGCAGGCTCGGCGCTTTTACCGCAGCCGCTTCCACCTGAAGCGGCACTGGGATCAAGTCTGCTGGCTGCCTCAAGCCGCGGCGGCCTGGTGGCGCGTCGACCGGGATGCCGAGGCCGCTCGCTTCGCTTTCGAGGTTTGCGACTGGGCGCTGACGTACCAGTCCGAGAAGCACGGCGCGTTCTTCAACGACCACCAGCCCGACACGCCCGGATACACCACGGCGCTCTACCTCCAGGCGCTCGCGGCGGGCATCGAGCTCGCGGTCGGCCTGAGGGACCGGGCCCGGCAGAAGCGCTACAAGGAGGCCTATGCGCGGGGCGTGGCCTTCCTCGACTCGATCATCCTCCAGGAGCGGGACACGCCGCTGTTGCCGAACCCACGCATGGCGCTCGGGGGCGTCCGGACGAGCCTCGTGAAGAGCGAGGTCCAGGTGGGCTCGGTGCAGCACACGCTGGCGGCCCTGCTGGGGCTGAAGCGCTGAGCCGCGGCTCAGCGGTCAGCGGGCGACAGGGGCCGGATCGGTGATGCGCAGGTGCCGGGGCTGGGCCTGGACGCGCTCGAACCAGGCGGGGATGGCGCGGTAACGGCTCAAGTCGAAGTGGCCCTCCGCGGCGACGTGGGTGTACGCGTACAACGCGACATCCGCGAGGCTGTACTGGTGGCCCACGAAGAAGGGACGCTTCTTCAGCTCCTCCTCCATGACATCCAGGGCGGCATAGCCCTTCTGGATGCGCTCTTCGAGCTCGCGCTCCTTGCCTTGGGGGATGCCAAAGAAGGAGAGCCACGCGCGGGCCACGGCGACGTAGGGCTCGTGGCTGTACTGCTCGAAGAACATCCACTGGAACATCCGCGCGCGCTCCAGCTTGTCCGTGGGGATGAGCGGGGTGCCCTCGGCGAAGTACGTGATGATGGCGTTGGACTCGGCGAGGAACACACCCGGTTCCAGCTCCACGATGGGAACTCGGCCGTTGGCGTTCAGCGCCTTGAACTCCGGCGTGCGCGTGGCGCCATTCAGGAGGTCCATCTCCCGCACCTCGAACGGGATGCCGAGCTGGTGCAGAACGAGGCGGACCTTGTAGCAATTGCCCGACGGGTGGAACTGATAGAGCTTGATCATGTCCAGCTCACCTTCCGAAGAGGCCCTTGCGCTTGGAGGACGGCGCTGGGACACCCTGCACGCGGGAGAGCCGCTGGCCCAGGATGCGGCTCATCTCCAGCGCCACCGACGGGTTCGCCATCACCACCGTGCGGAAGTCATCGCGCCCGATGATCGCCAGCTCGCACGCCGTGCCCGTCACCGCCGTGGCCATGCGTGGCTCGCCCGTGAGCAGCGCCAGCTCGCCGAAGAAGCCTCCCGCGCCGATGGCCCCCACCAGCTGGCCGCCATCGCCCAGCATCCGCACGTCGCCCGCGAGCACCACGAAGAAGCTCTCCCCCGCCTCCCCCTTCTTGAAGATCTCCGAGCCCGCGGGCCGCTGGAGGAACTCCGCGCCTCGCGCCACCACCCGCAGCTCGTCGTCGCTCAGCGGCGCCAGGAAGTCCACCTTGCGCAGCGCCTGCGTCAGCGGTGAGAGGCTGGCGTGCACCGGCTCGGCCGTGAGGAACTCCACCGCCTGTCCCAGCTGCTCCCGCCGCGCCACGAGAATCACCGTGTGCCCCGCCTTCAGCACTGTGTTCCCGTCTGGCACCACCGTCTTCCCGTCCGGGTCCACCATGCCGATGAACAGGCTCTCGCGCGGGAAGCCGTCCATCGTTCGCACCTGCGCCACCGTCTTGCCCGCCACCAGCGCGTGCTGAGTGATGGCCAGCTCGAACAGCAGCGCGTCCCCTCCCGCCAGCGGCAGCGAGCCCGCCACCTGCGGGAAGTCGATGGCTGTCGTCATCTTCGCCACCACCACCTCCGCCTCGGCCACCAGCTCCTTCACGCCGGACAGCCGGTAGGCCTCGCGGTAGCTCGTGTCCAGCATGCGCACCATCACCCGCGCCGAGCACATGCTGCGCACCAGCATCGCGAAGGCCAGGTTCTCCGGGTCCCTCGCCAACACCCCCGCCGCCACGTCCGCCGTGGCGATGCCTGCAGCCTCCAGCGTCTGCGGGTTGGTGGCGTCGCCGCACACCGTCACCACGCCCACCTCCTCGAAGAGGCGGGTGCACGTGGCCGCGTCCCTCTCAATGACCGTCACGGTGTGCTGCTCGGCCACCAGCCGCGCTGCCAGCACCGAGCCCACCCGGCCTCCCCCCGCGATGACGATCCTCATGAAGCCTTCCTCCCTCCCTCATGCGCCTGGCTGTCCGGCACGTGGTGGTGCAGCGCGTGCTCCAGGTCCAGCGTCCGCTCGTCCAGCCGCGCCAGCATGGCCTCCGCCGTGCTCTCCGGAATGAGCCCGTTGCGCCGGGCCGCCAGCAGGGCCGTGCGCTCCGCGTCCATCAGCCGGCGCCGCACGGCAATCAAGCTCCGCGCGCTCTGGGCCAGGTGCTGTTCGTTGAGCCGCCGCAGCTCGCGCTCCGCCCGAGCGATGTTCACCTGGTAGCCGCTGCGCAGGTGCTCGTAGGCCGCTCGAGGCACCACGCCCTGCTCCAGCAGTATCTCCAGCTCATGGTGCGCCGCCCGGCTGGCGATCAGCCGCGCCTGCTGCTCCGCCACATCCAGCGCCACCGGATCCTGCTCGAGCAGGCCCATGCGCCGCAGCACGCCGCTGAGCAGCAGCCCCTGGCCCACCAGCGAGAAGAACGTGACGCCGAAGGCCACGGCCACCAGCACGTCTCGGGAGGGCGTGTTCTCCGGGAGGCCGAGCACCAGGCCGATGGAGAGCGCGCCCTTGATGTTGCCTACCAGGAACACATGCTGCCAGCGGAGGGGCACGGAGGCCACCGGCCGCAGCCAGCGCAGCAGCAGGAAGGGGATGTAGATGGCCACCGCCCGCCCCACGATGACGCATCCGAACGCGATGCCCGTCTCCGGCAGGTGCTCCAGCAGCACCTCGGGCCGGGTGGTGAGGCCCACGGACAGGAACAGGAAGGTGTTCACCCCGAAGGCGGCGTACTCCCAGAAGGTGTGGATGGCCACCTGGCTCTGGGGCGCCACGTCCCGGCGCAGCGCCACGCCCACCGTGAGCCCCGCCGTCACCGCGGCGATGGCCCCGGACAGGTGCACATGCTCGGCCGCCGCGAAGGACGCGAAGGCGAGCGCCGTCGTCGCCATGATCTCCGCGAGCGGATCCTCCGTGCGGCGGATGACGAAGCTGGCCACCAGCCCCAGCGCCAGGCCGATGACGCCGCCGCCCACGCTGGCCAGCACCACCTTGCCCGCCAGCAGACCCAGGGAGGGCGCATGGCCCCCCGCCACCACCGAGGCGATGGCGGCGTAGGCCACCAGGGCGGTGCCGTCATTGAAGAGGCTCTCGCCCTGCATGATGCCGCTGAGCCGCTGGGGCACGGGCGCGCGGCGGAACGCATAGAGGATGGAGACCGTGTCCGTCACCGCGAGGATGGAGCCCAGCAGCAGCGCCGGTCCCCAGCCCAGCGCCAAGAACCCGTGGAGCGCCGCGGCCGTGGCGCTGATGGCCAGCGCCATGCCCAGGGTGGCCAGCACGGCGATGGGCACCGCATTGGCGCGCACGTTGCCGAGGTCCGCGGTGATGCCGCCCTCGAAGAGCAGCGCCGGGAGGCAGACGAGGAACACCACCTCCGGACTCAGCGGAGGCACCCCGGGCAGCAGGTTGCCCATGGAGATGAGGAGCCCGCCTACCACCAGCGCGACGTTGTAGGGGATCCGGGCGCGCTTGGCGCCAATGGCCACGACGATGGCCACGACCATGAGGCCGATGACGATGGGCATCTCCACGGGGCAAGACCCTACCTCAGCAAACTCCCGTCACCATGGTAACGGTTGTAACCACCCCCCTCTGGTGACTCCAGACACCACCCTCGGGCCTCCGCTCCCTCGCAAACCCTTGAAGCCCTTGAGAGTTTCGGGTGCACCCCCTTCGCGCGCGGCCGCGGCACGGGGGCTGCAAAAGGGGTTGGCATACGCACCGGCCGCCTCGGCCGGGCACTCGAAAAAAAGGAGCTTCATCATGCGTCTCACCTCTGCCGCCGCCGCGACCCCGGTCGCCCCCCGCGCTGAAGTCTCGAAGTCCGCTGTCGAGCCGAAGTCCCTCACGCCGCTGAAGACCGCGGAGTTCAAGCCCCTGCCGGGCCAGCTCCGCGACGAGTTCCGCTGCGGCATCGGCCCCGGCGGTTGCTTCCCGGCTCCGCAGCACCCGTCGATCCCGTTCCCGCTGCCGTTCCCCCGTCCGGGCGATGCGGACGGCCGCACCCAGGGCCGCCAGCTGCATGACATCGCCGAGGGCGTGCGCAACGGCTCCATCACCTCGCAGGAGGCAGAGCGCCTGTTGCAGCAGCAGGAGAGCATCTCCAAGGCCACGGACAAGGCCATGGCCGACGGCAAGCTGACGACGGCGGAGAAGCTCCAGCTGCGCGCGATGCAGGCGCAGGCGGACCTGAGCATCTACCAGGCCGGCCACAACGGGCAGCGCGACCTGGGCGCCCGCTGGGACTCCGGCGCCCAGACGCAGGCGGCGCAGATCGACCGGATCGCCAACGGCCGCGCCAACGGCAACATCACCGCGAACGAGGCCACCGGCCTGCTGGATCAGCAGGAGCAGATCGCGGACGTGCGCGGGGACTTCGGCGGCTGGCTCGGCGACATGGTGACGAACTTCATGCAGCATGTGGCGGACGGCAACATCTCCTTCCACAACCTGAAGGGCGACCAGGACAAGTGGGGCCCCTACCCGGTGCCCACCCTGCCGCTCCCGTCGCGGCCGCTGCCCCCGGGCCTCAACCAGCCCCTGAACACCCGCCCCGCGCTGGAGCTGTTCCGCGGCACCATCGCCGGGTAGTCCACCCCGCTCCGGAGTGAGTCCCTTCGCCCCTCCTTCGCTTCGAGCGAGGGAGGGGCTTTTCTTTCAGCGGGCGTGCAGCGGCCTCAGCGCCTCAGCCGGAGGATGCGGTCCTTGCTGGCGCCGCAGTCGCCGCGTCCATCGCAGTTGCTGGTGGTGACGTAGAGGTGCCCATCCGGGCCCATGAGGACGTCACGCAGCCGGCCATGGGTGTCGCGCAGGTACACCTCATGCTTCGCGACCACGCGGGGATCCTTCGCGTCGAACATCACGCGGTGCAGGTGTTGGGAGCCCAGCGTGCCGATGAGCAGCGAGCCCTTCCACTCGGGGATGGCATCGCCGGTGTAGAGCGAGGCCCCTCCCGGAGGCATGGCGTCACCAAAGGTGAGCGACGGCGTTACCATTCCCTCGCGTGCCTCGCAGCTGTAGATCTCCGGCCAGCCCAGGTTGTCGCCCGCGCGGGCCAGATTGACCTCATCGTGCGCTCGGCGCATCAGCTCGCCGCTGGGCCCGTGGTCCGTGAGGTAGAGCGTGTCGCGATCCTTCCAGTCCCAGCCCTGGGTGTTGCGCACGCCCAGGAGGAACACGGGCGAGCCTGGAAAGGGATTGTCCGCGGGCACCTGCCCGTCCGGCGTGAGGCGGAGCAGCTTGCCCGAGGGGCTCTGTGCGTTCTGAGCAAGGCTGGGCTCGCGCGCGTCGCCGGTGCCCACGTAGAGCATCCCATCCGGCCCGAAGCGCAGCCGCCCACCGTCATGGTACGTGGCAGAGGGGATGCCGCCGAAGATGACGCGCTCGAAGGTGGCCGAGGCGTGGTCCTCCGAGAGCGTCCAGCGCTCCACGCGGTTCTCGGGGGGGCCGCCCGCCGCAGTCGTCACATAGAGGTAGAACTGGCGGTTGCTGGCGAAGTCCGGGTGCGCGGCGATGCCGAGCAGGCCGCCCTCGCTGCTGCTGGCGATGGGGAGGGTGGCCACCGGCTGCGACTGCAACACCCCGCCTCGGAGCAGGCGCACGCGGCCCGGCCGCTCGGTGACGAGCGCATCCCCGCCCGGGAGGAACGCGATGCCCCAGGGAACCTCGAGACCCTCCGCGACGATGTCCACCGTGAAGGGCACCGTCCCATCCGGTCCCCATCCGTCCGCTACCCGGAGGCAGTAGGGCGCTTGCGCCTGGGCCTTGCGGCAGCCGGAAGCGGTGACAGCGAGCACGGCCAGGGCAACCAGGAGGACCGGGTGGGGGAGGCGCATGCCCCTTCATATGTCTGCGGGGGAGGCCTCCCGCCATCGGACTCAAAGGAGATCGTCGGGCGACGAACGCCCCATGAAACCGTTCGAGCGGCTCTCCCGTATTCTGGCCTCGTGAACTTCCGGCTCTGCTCGACCCTGCTGCTGCTCATGACCGCCGCCTGCCGCACGTCCACCGGCCCTGGGGGGCTCGTCCGCGAGGGGACTCCTTCCCAGGTGAACATCGTCCATGCCCGGGAGAAAGGCCTGGCCCAAGCCTTCACCTGGGAGGAGTACGGCCCCGAGGCCTTCGCCCGTGCCAGGCGCGAGGGGCGCTACGTGCTCATCGATGGTGCCGCCGAGTGGTGCCACTGGTGCCACGTGATGGACGAGACGACCTACCGAGACGCCGAGGTAGGCCGGATCCTCCACGAGCGCTTCGTCACCATCCGCGTGGACGTGGACTCGCGCCCGGATCTCGCCGAGCGCTGGTCGGACTATGGCTGGCCCGCCACCATCCTCCTCAGCCCCGAGGCCGAGGAGATTGGCAAGTACCGCGGCTATCTCCCCGCGGACCGGTTCCTCGAGCTGCTCCGGAGCGTCGAGGCACTGGCACGGGAGAAACAGGAGGCCGCCACCACGCTGCCGGTGGATGTGCCGGCCACCCCCGGCATGCTCCCGTGGGCGGCCGCTTCCGCGCTCCAGCGCATGGATGCCACCTATGACGAGCGCGAGGGCAGCTGGGGCGCGTTCCAGAAGGTGCCCATTGGAGAAAACCTCGAGCTCGAGGTGCGGCGCGCCGCGAGGGGAGACCGTCAGGCACGCGAGCGGGTGGTGTTCACCCTGGCCCATCAGCGCCCCATCCACGATCCGGTGTGGGGCGGCGTCTACCAGTACTCGGCCGCCCGGCACTGGAACGCGCAGCACTACGAGAAGCTCATGGGGCAGCAGGCACCCAACGTGGAGGCATATGCCCGCGCTTGGGCGCTGACAAAGGATGACGCGGTGCTTGCCGAGGCCCGCGCTATCGCCCGGTACATGGAGACCTTCCTGGGCGCGCCGGATGGCACCTTCTATACGAACCAGGATGCGGACGTGGGCTCGCATGACCGGAGCATCCCCTTCGTCGACGGCCACGTGTACTACGCGAAGGACGAGGCGGGGCGGCGCGCGCTTGGGCTGCCCTGGGTGGACACCCACGTGTACTCCCGCGAGAACGGGCTGGCGATCTCCGCGCTGCTCGCGCTCCATGAGGTGACGGGCGACCCCGAGCTCCTCGCGCGGGCCCGAAAGGCCGCGGACGTCCTGCTGACCAGCCATGTCCGTGAGGAAGGCAAGGTATGGCGTGAGGCCTCTCACCGCTCCGGCTCGCGCTACCTGGGAGACGCGGCGGCACTCGGGAGAGCACTGGCGCTGCTGGCCCAGCGGACCGGAGAGGCCCGCTACCGTGAGGCCGCGCTGCAGATGGGCGCGCGGCTCGTGAAAGACTTCGCGGCGCCGGAGGGTGGGGCGCTCTACGAGGCCACTCCCGACGCGGATGCGGTGGGAGTCTTCGCACGGCGGGACCGCCCCTTTGCCCAGAACGTGGGGGCAGCGCGCTTCCTGGCCGCACTCCACACGCTGACGGGGGAGGCGGCCTGGAGAGACCGGGGACGCGAGGTGCTCGCGGGGATCTCCACGCCCCACCGCATCGCCGCGCAGGGACGTCTGATAGGCGAGTACCTCCTCGCTGCCGACGAGCTGGGCGTCATCCCGTGGCCCTCTCCCTCGCGATGAGCTGACCTCCTCCTGGAGGAGGAGCAGGCATGCAGCCGTGGCACTGCCCGCCGCACCGAGGGGCGCCCGTTGTCAGCACACCGCGCGTGGACACCTTGCACTGGACGGGAGAGGCGCTCCCGCCACTCTTGCAGGAGGAACCATGGCTCGGATCATGTTCATCGTCGCCTCGGACTTCGAGGACTCTGAGTTTCGCGTGCCGTTTGACCAGGTGAAGCAGGCGGGCCACGAGGCCGTCATCGTCAGCAGCAAGGCGGGCAAGCAGCTCAAGGGCAAGAAGGGCAAGGAGACCATCACCTCCGAGAAGGCCGCCGCCGAGGTCTCCGCGGATGACTTCGATGCGCTGGTCATCCCCGGCGGCTATTCGCCGGACCACCTGCGGATGGACGAGGACGTGGTGAACCTGGTCCAGGAGTTCTCCTCGCAGGACAAGCCCATCGCGGCCATCTGCCACGCGGGATGGATGCTGGCCGAGGCGGACATCGCGGACGGCCGGACGGTGACGTCCTGGCCCTCCATCAAGAAGGACCTGATGAACGCGGGCGCGAATTGGGTGGACCGCGAGGTGGTGGAGGACGGCAACCTCATCACCTCGCGCAAGCCGGACGACCTGCCGGCCTTCTGCAAGGCGCTGCTCCGGCAGATCGACGAGGGCATCGCCCCGCGCATCGGAAAGGCCGCAGGCATGGAGGCGGAGCGGCCCTCCATGCACTGAGCCGCCCGGGGAGTGGCATCACCGGGGGTGGCGTGTGACGGCGGCCACCACCGGTATTCCAGGTCCTCTCAGCGGGTCACGGTGACCGTGACGCTGGGGCTGTACGCCGAGTTGCCAGCCGGGTCGAACGCGCGGCACCGCACGGGCCAGTTGGTCGTCACCGCCTTGGTCGTGTCCCAGTTCACGGTGTACGGCGCGGTGGTGACGGTGCCCAGCAACGTGCTGTTCGTGTAGATCTCCACCTTGGAGATGACGCCCCAGTTGTCGCTCGCGGCGCAGGTGATCGGCACCACGCCTGAGACCGTGGCGCCGTTCGCCGGAGAGGTGACGGAGGCGGTGGGCGCGGTGAAGTCGTTGTCGAACGTCACGTTGACCGCCGCCGAGGTCGTCACGTTGTTCCACGCGTCATAGGCCTTGGCGGTGAGCACCTTGGCGCCATTGGCGAGCAGGCGGGTGTTGTAGCTGTAGGTGTAGGGGGCCGTGGTGACGGTCGCCAGCCGGCTCGTGCCCACGTAGAACTCCACCTTGGAGACGGCGGTCCTGTCGTCGCTGGCCGTGGCCGAGAAGGTGACCGTGTCGCGCAGTGTGGCTCCTTCAGATGGCTCGGTGAGCGCCACCGTAGGTCCGGTGAAGTCGTTGTCGAACGTGACGTTGACCGCCGCCGAGGTACCCACATTGTTCCACGCGTCATAGGCCTTGGCGGTGAGCACCTTGGCGCCGTTGGCGAGCAGGCGCGTGTTGTAGCTGTACGTGTACGGGGGCGTGGTGACGGTCGCCAGCCGGCTCGTGCCCACGTAGAACTCCACCTTGGAGATGGCGGTCTTGTCGTCGCTGGCCGTGGCCGAGAGGGTGAGCGTCTCGCTCACCGTGGAGCCCTCGGCAGGGAGGGTGAGCGTCACCGCGGGGGCGACGAAGTCATTGTCGAACGTCACGTTCACCGGCGCCGAGATGCTCACGTTGTTCCATGAGTCATAGGCCTTGGCGGTGAGCACCTTGGCGCCGTTGGTTGTCTGGAGGCGCGTGTTGTAGCTGAGGCTGTACGGCGACGTGGTGTCGTAGCCGATCAAGGTGTTGCCCACGTAGAACTCCACCTTGGAGACGGTGCTCCGGTCGTCGCTGGCGGTGGCCGAGAGGGTGAGGGTGTCGCTCACGGGGGCCCCGTCGGTGGGGCTGGTGAGTGCCACCGTGGGTGCTGCGAAGTCATTGTCGAACGTCACGTTCACCGGCGCGGAAGTCCCCACGTTGTTCCACGTGTCATAGGCCTTCGCGGTGATCACCTTGGCGCCGTTGGCCAGCTGGCGGGTGTTGTAGCTGATGCTGTACGGCGAGGTGGTGTCGGAGCCGATCAGCGTGGTGTCCGCGTAGAAGTCCACCCGGGACAGGGTCGACCGCTCATCCGTGGCCGTAGCCGTGAACGTGAGGGTGCCCGTCAGCGCCGCTCCCTCCGCGAGGCCCGTGACCGCCACGGTGGGCGCGGCGTAGTCGTTGTCGATCACCACGTTCACCGGCACGGAGGTACCGGCGTTGCCCACCGCATCATAGGCCTTGGCGGTGAGCACCTTGGCGCCGTTGGCCTGTTGGCGGGTGTTGTAGTTGATGCTGTACGGCGCCGAGCTGTCGGAGCCGATCAGGGTGGTGCCCAGGTAGAACTCCACCCGTGACATGGCCGACCGTTCATCCGCGGCCGTGGCCGAGAGGATGATCGTGCCGATCAGCGAGGTGCCCTCGGTGGGCGCGGTGAGCGTGACGGTGGGCGGGGTGAAGTCGTTGTCGAACGTGACACTCACCGGGGCCGAGGTGCCCACGTTGCTCCACGAATCATAGGCCTTGGCGGTGAGCACCTTGACGCCGTTGGCCTGGAGCCGGGTGTTGTAGTTGATGCTGAACGGCGCCGAGGTGTCGGTGCCGAGCAGGGTGCCGTCCAGGTAGAACTCCACCCTGGAGAGGGTGGACCGGTCGTCCGTGGCCGTGGCCGTGAACGCCACCGTTCCGCTCACCGAGGCGCCCTCGGCCGGAGCGGTGACGGTGGCCGTGGGCGGGGTGAAGTCGTTGTCGATCGTCACCGTCCGCTCCACCGTGCCGACGTTGCCCGAGCTGTCGTAGCCCTTCGCGGTGAGGACGTGGGTGCCATTGGGCACCGTTCGCGTGGCCCACGAGAAGGTGTACGGCGAGGTGGCATCCGTGGCCAGCAGGGTGGCGCCGTCATAGAACTCCACCTTGGTGACGCCCACGTTGTCGGTCGCCGTCACGTTGAGGGTGAGGGTGCCCGACACGGTGGCGCCCGCGGCCGGCGCGGCGAAGGCCACGGTGGGCGGCGTCACGTCGTTGTTCACCGTGACGCTCACCGCCGGGGAGACCCCCACGAAGCCCGCCGAGTCGTAGGCTCGGGCGGTCAGCGAGTGGCTTCCGTTCTGTGTCGCCTTCGTATCCCACGTCGTGCTGTAGGGGACCGAGGAGTCCGTCCCCACCAGCGTGTCTCCGTCGTAGAACTCGACGCGCGTGACCGCGAAGTTGTCGCTCGCCGTGCCGACGAGCGTGACAGTGCCCTTGACGCTCGAGCCCGCTGCCGGCGAGGTCAGCGTGGCGGTGGGCGGCGCGGTGTCTGTCTCCTCGATCACGGTGAAGGCGAGGTCATCCGCCTCATCGATGTTGCCCATCGGGCACGCGGAGGGGCTGCCTCCGAACCGGTAGACGGCGCGGACCGCCTGAAGGCTGCTCCCTGCGGGAATGATGAAGGAGGTGGACATCAGGTTCGCGCCAATGTCCTTGGGCACGAGGCTGGCGAACTGCGCCCACACCGGGTTCCGCGCGTCGGAGGCGGAGAAGAGGTCCAGCCGCTCGAAGAAGGGCTCGTAGCTCGCGAAGAAGCTGACCTCGACGCGCACCTGCTTGCCCGGCGAGAGCAGCGAGCCGCCGTCATGGACGATCCGGATGCGCTCGATGGACGGATCGATCTGGTACCAGCCCTCCAGACCGTCCGGGCAGCTTCCGCCCAGGGTGTTGGGCGTGTTCAGCTCGGGGCCCATCAGAGGGCCGCGGCCGTTGAGCAGCGTGCCGGAGTCGCACTGGGTGCCCGTGCCGAGGCAGACGGGCGCCAGCAGGTTCGGGTCGAAGCTCGCCTTGCCCGCGTTGTGGAGGGTGACGGCGATAGACGCCTCCTGGCTGTTGCAGCCGTTGTCGAAGGCACGCACGCTGAGGGTGGAGGGGCCGTTGTCCTCCTCGGTGCTGTCCCAGGTGATCTCGAAGGGCGCGGCCGAGGCCGTGCCGATGAGCTTTCCGTTCAAGTAGAACTCCACCTTGGAGACGCCCAGGTTGTCGCTCGCGATGGCCTGAAGCTGCACGAGGCCGGAGAGCGTGGCGCCCTCGGCCGGGGCGGTGAGCTCCACCCGGGGCGGCACCGAGTCCGTGGAGCCCATGCACGCGGTGTGGAGCAGCACGTTCGGCGAGCCATTGCCCAGGTCGGTCAGCAGGTTGCGCGTGCCGCGGGCGACGATCTCCTCCGCCACCTCGTCCGGCGTGGCGTTGGGGTGGCCTTCGAGGAAGAGGGCGACGGCTCCCGAGACGTGGGGGGTGGCCATCGAGGTGCCGTCCAGATCGTAGAACTCACTGTCGCCGGTGTACCAGGCGGAGGTGATCGTCTCGCCGGGCGCGAACAGGTCCACGCAGCCGCCGTAGTTGGAGAAGAACGACATGGAGTCGAGCTCGCTGATCGCGCCGACGGTGATGGCCAGCGGCGTGCGCGCCGGAGAGCGGATGCAGGCATTCACGGACTCGTTGCCTGCGGCGACGACGTAGGTGAGGCCGTAGCCGATGGAGCCTGTCACCGCGTCATCCACGGCCTGGTCCGCCTCGGAGCCGATGCTCATGTTGACCACGGCCGGCTTCACGTGGTTCGCGGAGATCCAGTCGATGCCCGCGATGACCTGCTCCAGCGTGCCCTCGCCCGAGCACGTGATGACGCGCACCGAGTGGAGGGTGACCTCCTTGGCCACGCCCGAGAGGGTGCCGCCCACCGTGCCGGCGACGTGGGTGCCGTGGCCTCGGCAGTCCTCGGTGCCCAGGCCGTCGCCGACGGCGTCGAAGCCATTGCCCATGCGGCCGGCGAACTCCTGGTGAGTGCTGCGGATGCCCGTATCGACGATGTACGCGTGAACGCCGGCGCCCGTGTACTCGTAGGTGTAGAGGTCATCCAGCGTGGGGGGACGCTGATCCACGCGGTCCAGGCCCCACGAGATGGGGAACTGCTGCACGCCGCTGACCTTGAAGATGCGCTCCTGCTCCACGTAGCGCACGCTCGGATCCTCGCTCATGCGCTGAGCCTCCTCTTCTGTCATCGACACGGTGAAGGCCCGGAGCGCGTGCGCGTAGACGCGCCGCACGGAGCCGCCGTGCGCGCGGGCCAGCACATCCGAGACCTTGCGAACCTCCATCGGCGCGCCCTGGAGGTTGCGGGTGCCCTTGTCCTCGAGCACGACGATGTACCGGCCGGGGATGCCGTGTTCTTTCGCCTTGAGGAGCTTGGAGGACGAACCCTGTGGCGCAGCGAGCGCCGCGGATTGAGTGCCCTCCTGCGGTACCTGTGCGGCGCCGGGTTCGAGGCGCGCCTCGCACGCGGAGAGGAGTCCGCACATCCCCATCAGGATGGCGGTGATTCGCAGGGGCGTGAGCATCAGCCTTCCTCCTTGGTCCTCGGTTGCGAGGTATTCAGGTATCTCAAGATGATGGCAGATTCACTTCGCGTGCGTACAGGCGCCCTTTCGGGGAGGGCTCTATATTGATGCCGAACCCCCTGGGTCGGGTCCGCCCCAGTGAGATAGACAGGGCAGACCTATGAGCACTCCACACTTCCTCGGCCTGCGGACTGTCATCTACCCGGTGAAGGACCTGGCAAAAGCCAAGTCCTGGTACAGCACGGTGCTGGGAGCCGCGCCCTACTTCGATGAGCCTTTCTATGTGGGCTTCAACGTGGGCGGCTTCGAGCTGGGCTTGGATCCGGACACCTCGGCCCAGCCGCCGGGCGCCGAGGGAGGCGTGGCCTACTGGGGCGTGGAGAACGCGGACCGGGCCTGGGCCCGCCTGCTGGAGCAGGGCGCCACGGCCGTCAGCGAGGTGCGAGACGTGGGCGGCGGCATCCGCGTGGCCACGGTGAAGGATCCGTTTGGAAACGTGCTTGGCATCATCGAGAACCCGCACTTCCCCAACACCGCGGGCTGAGCCGCCTGGGTGGCGTCCTCTCGTAATCCTTCGAAATCAACGCTTCATGAATGGTTAAGGACTGAGGCGAAGTCTTGGCGCGATGAGCACTTCTCGTGCCTTTCGCTGCCCGCTTCCTGCCACCACTGCGGTTCTGGTGACCCTGGGACTCCTCTTGGCGGGGTGTTCCTCTTCCTCGGAGGAAGAGACGCCTGACCCGGATGCGGGCGTGACGGATCCCCCGGGTGACCCCAACATCCTGGCCGGTTCCTTCCAGGTGCGGCTGGTGCCACCCGTGCCCGCGTCGGGGACGCCGGGCTACACGGCGGTGGTGGGCAAGGTCTACGACGGTGCCTCGCCCTCGCAGCTCCTCTGGGAGAAGGCGGCTCAGTCTGGGGACTGCCAGCTGCTGACCCCGCGAGTTCCCTTCTGCAACACGCCCTGTGGCGGGAGCGCCGTCTGCGTCGAGAACGACACGTGCCAGGCCTATCCGAAGTCGCAGAGCGTCGGCACCGTTCAAGTGCAGGGTGTTCGCACGGCGGCGGGAGCCACCGAGTTCTCGAGGGATCCGGTCGTCAACAACTACCAGCCCCCGGTGAGCGCGGAGCTGCCCTACCCGGCCTTCAGCGAGGGAGGCACGATCCGGTTCGACGCTGCGGGCGGCGTCTACTCCGCCTTCTCCCTGCAGGCCCGGGGCATTGCTCCGCTCCAGCTCCTCAATGACACCATCACCCTGCAGCAGGACCAGCCGGTGAACCTGAGCTGGACGGCGCCCGGCCAGGCGGACCTGTCGAAGATCCACGTCAAGCTGGACATCAGCCATCACGGAGGCACTCGGGGCATGCTCGAGTGCGATGCGGCGGACACCGGCTCCCTGCAGCTGCCTGCCGCGCTGGTCACCCAGCTGCTCAACCTCGGGGTCGCGGGCTATCCGAGCGTCGTCGTGACGCGCAAGGCGGTGGGCTCCACGACGATCGTTCCTGGGCGCGTGGACCTCATCGTCTCCTCTGAGGTGGAGCACGCGGTTGAAATTCCGGGGCTCGTCTCCTGCAGCGACGACTCCCAGTGCCCAGGCGGGCAGACGTGCCAGACGGATCTGACCTGCGGCTGAGCATGTGACGGCTTCGCCGCGCTGGGAGCGAGCTTGCCCAGCGCGGCGACGAAGGATGCAGGCTCTCAGAACTCGCTGAGCCCCGAGGTCAGGGCGCCGGTGCCAGAGGCGGTGCCCTGGCCCTGCTGGAACTGCTCGATCGAGCCCAGCAGCTGCTTGAGGATCTCGAACACCTGCTGCAGCGGATCACCCTGCTCGCTGGCGGACGCCCCGCTCTCCGCGGACACCTCCTCGTTGCTGTTGGCGGCGCTGTTGTTGCCGAGCAGCGACTCCAGCGTGGAGACCAGCTCGCCGAGCGCCTGGCCCAGCTGCTCGATCATCTTCTCGGGCGAGTTCTCTTCAGCGCCCTCAACCCATCCCGGCTGCTGCACCCCCGTGCCACTGGTGGGTTCGAAGCTGCTCTCCCCCTGGGCGGGCCCGTCGATGCGGAATTCACCGTGAAGCTCGTCTTGGGCTCCGCGCCGAGGTGGTTGCCATGCCCTTAGGGAAGTTCGGCCCGGAAAGGAGACAGGAGCACCGTTCGCCGGAGCTCGGATGACCGAGAGCGAGGGCTCTTTCCTTCGAAGAGAAGGCAGACAGGGTGGCAAGCCTCCCTCACCAGTGGACCCATGGCACCCCAGCTTTGAGCAAATTTCCGTGAGGAACCGTGATGCGCAAGAAGCTCAAAGACGCAGTCATCGTCATAACCGGTGCTTCGAGTGGAATTGGCCGCGAGACCGCGCTTCAGCTCGCCAAGGCTGGCGCCCGCCTGGTGCTCGCCGCCCGCAGGGAGGATCCGCTGCGCTCTCTCCAAGAAGAGTGCGAGCAGGCAGGCGCTCAGTGCCTCGTTGTCCCGACCGATGTCGCCAACGAGGATGAAGTCAGTGCCCTGGCCACTCAGGCTGTGCAGGCGTTTGGGCGCATCGATGGCTGGGTGAACAACGCGGGCGTCTACGCGCTGGGCTCTCTGGAGAAGACGCCCATCCACGTCTACCGGCGGTTGATGGACGTCAACTACTTCGGGGTCGTCCACGGCACCCGCGCGGCGGCTGCGCAGATGAAGACCCAGGAGCGGGGAGGGGTGATCGTCAACGTTTCTTCGGAGGCATCGAACGTCAGCGTCGCCCTGGCCTCCGCGTACACAGCCAGCAAGCACGCCGTGCGCGGATTCTCCTCCGCCGTCCGGCAGGAGCTCCTCGATACGGCTGTGCGCGTCTCCAACGTCATGCCCGCGGGCATCGACACGCCGCTCTTCGAGCACGCCGCGAACTACACGGGGAAGGAGGCCAAGGCGCCCGAACCCGTGTATTCACCCGAGAAGGTGGCGGGTGTCATCCTAGACATGCTCGTGAGGCCGCAGGCGGAGATCTACGTGGGCGCCACCGCGCCGTTGTTTGGGGCCATCCGCCACGTCGCACCTGCCACCTTCGATCGCATGATGCGCAAGCAAGCCAAGTCCCACTTGAAGGAAGCGCCTCAGGCGGTGACCGAGGGCAACCTGTACCACCCTGTCTCCCACGGGACATCGGTGCATGGTGGTTACCACGGGCGCTCCAAGCAGTGGGTGCGGCGCATCGCCGTAGTGACGACGCTGGGGTTCGGGGCCTATCGGCTCGTCCGCGAGCTGCGGCAGTACGCCTGAGTCTCAGGGGGCGGGCGGGCCCGCTCCATTGATGAAAGCGAGCGGCATGCGAGCGAGTTAAATCCCTGTTCGCATGTCCCGACGAACCCCCATTCGGAGCCGCTTCCAGCTGCTGGCGGCCCTCCTCGTGACAGTCGTCCAGCTCCCCGTGGTGCTGGTGCTCTCCTGGCTCACGCACACGCCGGTGCCTGGGGTTTTCGCGCTGCTGGTGTCCTCACCGTACCTGCGCCAGCTCCAGAGCCCCTGGCACTCCACGCCGCCCGCGTTGTCGACCTACCTGGCGCTGGGGTGGTGGTCCGCCTGTCTGGTGTTCGACCTGCTCATGCTTCCTGCTTGGCTGGCTGTCCGCGCTGGTGCGCCCACAGGCTTGGCCTGGGGGCTGGCGGGAGCCATCGCGATCGCCATGGGCGTGGATGCCGTCCTGGGCCGGCCCCGGCTTCGGAAGCGGGTGGTGCGGGTGCCCGGACTCCCGCCCGAACTGGAGGGCTACCGCATCGGCCAGATCTCCGACGTGCACTGCGGACCGAATGTCCCCGAGGAGCGCGTCGCTTCCTGGGTCGCCCGGCTCAACGCACTGAACCTGGATCTGGTGACCGTCACGGGAGACCTCATCACCCATGGGTCCTCGCACGTCGAGGCCGTCGCGCGGGCGCTCGGAGGCCTGCGCGCGAAGGACGGCGCATTCGCCTGCATGGGCAATCATGACTACTTCACCGACGGCGAGCACATCGTCCGCTCCCTGGAGCACGAGGGGCTCACCGTGCTGCGCAATCGAGGCGTGGTGGTGAAGCGCGGGGCGGGCCGCCTGTACGTCGCCGGCGTGGATGACACGTGGACCTCGCGCGATGACGTGGAGCGCGCGCTCGCGGGCCGTCCCGAGGGCGTGCCCACCGTGCTGCTCGCGCATGACCCGGACTTGTTTCCGCAGGCGCAGGCCCGTGGCGTCGAGCTGACGCTCTCAGGCCACACGCACGGGGGGCAACTCGGCGTGCCGGGAGTTCGCCGGCTCTCGCTGGCGCGGCTGATCACCCGCTGGACTGCCGGGCTGTACCGGCAAGGGCGCTCGTGGCTCTACGTGAACCGGGGCGTGGGCACCACGGGGCCTCCGGTGCGCCTGGGCGCTCCGCCGGAGCTGGCCGTCATCACGCTGCGCGCGGCTTGAGCCTCACGGGCTCCCTCGGCCCACGAGCCGAGCGAGGATCTCCTGGAACTCGGCGGGGCTCAGGTTGATGTGCTCGACGACGTGCCCGTAGAGCATGGCCGTGGGAACACCGCGCTCGCCGCGCTCCTGCTGCAGTTGGTGCAGGGTGTGGAGGATGATGCGCTCGGCGCGCGTGAGCCCGTCACGCACGTCGGGGAGGAAGTCGCGCGGATCCTTCATTCCCCCCGTCCAGCGAGGTTGGGCTCACTCCGCTTGGGAGCGGTGGAGACCGGCGGCTCGGAGACGCGCCCCATGAAGAGGATCATCCCCGAGGCCTTGTCGCGCAGGAAGAAGAGGAACGGGTGGTCCGCGCGGAAGTCCTTAGGCTCGCGCTGCCGGCCCATCGCACTCCGCGCCATCATCACGACGGCGGTGGCGGCGGCGGCCTCGGTGCCCTGCTCGTTCACCTTCACGAAGGCCTTGTGGAAGACCTTGCTGATATGGAGGCGCTCGCTGGAGTTGGGAGGGTTCGCCATCGCCGTGAAGTCCGCCCGCTGCGCGTCGAAGGCCCGCGCCATGCCCAGGTTCATCAGGGCGTCTCCCAGCTCCACTGGCGCCTCCGGGTTGACCTCGAAGCGCGGCAGCGCGACGTTCACGGTCTCGGTGCGCAGCGCGGTGACCCAGTCGTTGAGCACCTCGCTCGACAGGTTCCGCTCCACCTCCGCGAGCCCATCCACTGCGTCCGGCAGGGCGAAGATCATCGACCACGCCCCGTCCCGATAGGGGAGCTCCAGCACCTTCACGCCATCCTGCTCGGCATAGGCGTAGCTGCCCGTGCGGCGCATCAGGTCCGCGTCCTTCTTCACCGTGGACGTGACGAAGAACGGCTCGCTCACGGTCTGGTCCTCCGAGAAGAGGTGGGCCCAGACCGCCTTGAAGTAGACCGCATTGACGAGCACGAGCTTCGTCAGACGGGGCCTCAGGCTCCGCTCGGGCAGCAGGCCCTGGATGCGGTCCTCCGTCTGCCGCGCCACCCAGGCGTTGATGGACTCGCGCGTGGCCTCGATGTCGTTGTCGAAGTCCACCGGCTCGAGCGGGGCGTTGAAGGTGGCCTTCGTCTTGTCCAGGTAGGGCTGCTCGAAGGTGTAGCTCTTCGAGCCGAACAGCCGGTTCACCACGCGCAGCACGGTGTTCCCGGTGCTCGTGTTCCACGCCTGGAGCAGCTGGCCCGCCGAGGCCATGACTTCATCGGCGCTGCCCTGGAAGTGGAGCACCTGCTTCATCTCGCTCGCGGTCTCACCGCGGGCACCGCCCCAGGCCATCGCGAGCGCCAGGGTGATGCTCGCGGGCGAGAGCGCGAGGTTGCCGGGACTTCCATTCACCTGGCGCCAGAGCTCCACGGCGAAGGCATTGTTGCTCTGGGCGAGCCTTCGCTGCTCTTCGTCGGAGGGCGGCGCGACGGGCGCGGTGGAGTCCTCGGGCTTCCGGGTCGGCATGGTGGCTCCTGGTCGATGGAGTCACCTTGGCGCGAACCGGCGGGGACTGCCACCGCTTTACCCGTTGATGGCGGCCTTCATGTAGAACGGCGGAAGGTTCTTGATGTCGAAGTCGAACTGCGTGCCCGGCTTGCTGTGGCGGTCCAGGTCCTTCTGCGCCTCGCTCTGCTTCATGCCGGTCACCAGCTCCGAGAGTGCCCCCTGGTTGTTACGGGCGCCGGCGATCTCCGCCTGCTGGCCGATCAGCTTCCCGGCCTCGGAGTGGGTGATGTTGCCGCTGGTGCGGCCGTTGGCCAGCTGGTCAATCTGACCGGCCTGGCGCTGCGCGTCCTTGTCGAAGCGGGCGAACACGTCGCGGTCCGAGTTGCCCTTGGCGCTGTCGATGTTCTGCCCGGCGCGGCCCTGCATCATGGCCAGCTTGAGGCGCTCGCCCAGCGTCAGCTTGCCGTCCGCCATGGCCTCCTTCTGGGCGTCGGCGATCTTCTGCTGCTCGGCCAGCAGCTTCTGGGCCTCCTGCTCCGTGAGCGAGCCGTTGCGCACGCCGTCGGCGATGTCGTGCAGCTGGTCACCCTGGGTGGCGCGCGTCTGGGCGTCGGGGCGCTTGAGCAGGCTCGGGTCGAAGAAGCTGTCCACCGGGCGGCCGGGCAGCTGGCGAATCTCGGCCGGCTTGGCCTCCACCGCGGGCTTCTGCGCGACGAGGGACTGGGTCTCAGTGGGGCGGGAGGCAACCGGGGTGGAGAGAGCGTTGACGCGCATGGCGGGGGTCCTTGCAGAAGCCGGCCAGAGTTGGCCGCGCTGTGTGCTGGACCCCTACTGCAGCCCGCATGCCATGAAATGAAGGAGGCATGCGGGCAAGGTAAGTCTGAATGATTCCGAGGGTTTGAGAGGAAAAACCCTCGTCAGAGGTGGTGACTACAGCCACCAGGTAGGGGTGGTGACGACAGTCACCATGGTGACTGTCGTCTCTCATCCGCTGAGATGACTCACTGCGGCGAGCTGTCGCCTTCGACTTCGATGATGACGAACTCGACGCGGCGGTTGTTCTCGCGGCCCGCGGCCGTCTTGTTGGTGTCCACCGGGCGTGTCTCGCCGAAGCCCTCGGAGATGAGGCGGTTCGGGTCGATGCCTGCAACCTCCACCAGGTACTTGAGCACGCTGCCCGCGCGGCGTTGGGACAGGTCCAGGTTGAAGGCGTCATCCGCCCGGTCATCGGTGTGGCCCTCGATGCGGACCTTCTTCAGCTGCGGGTTGGCCTTGAGCACCAGGGCCACCTGCTTCAGCAGCGGGAAGGAGCGCTCCAGCACCACGTCCTTGTTGGTGTCGAAGTAGACCTTCTCCTTGATGACGATCTTCTGGCTGGTGACCTGGACCTTGCTCTCGCCCTTGTCCGGGCAGCCGTCCTCGTCCTCCACGCCGTTGATGGTCTCCTGCTCCGTGGGGCACAGGTCGTCCGCGTCGGGCACGCCATCGCGGTCGTTGTCGGGGTCGGGGCAGCCGTCCTCGTCCTGGAAGCCGTCCTTGTCCTCGGCCGCGTTGGGGCACTTGTCCGAGCCGTCGGGGACGCCGTCCTGGTCATTGTCGAGGTCCGGGCAGCCGTCCTCGTCCTGGAAGCCGTCCTTGTCCTCGGCCTCCAGCACGCACGTGTCCTGGCCGTCCACGATGCCGTCCCCGTCATTGTCGGGGTCGGGGCAGCCGTCCTCGTCCTGGAAGCCGTCCTTGTCCTCGGGCACGTTCGGGCACTTGTCCGCCGTGTCGGGGACACCGTCCTGATCATTGTCGAGGTCCGGGCAGCCGTCCTCGTCCTGGAAGCCGTCCTTGTCCTCGGCGTCGAGGGGGCAGGCGTCGCTGATGTCGGGGAAGCCGTCGTCGTCCGTGTCCTTGGGGCGGGGCGGCTGCTCGAAGGCATACGAGAAGCCGGTGAACACGCGGAACACGGGCATGCCGTAGCCCAGCGTGAGGCCCTTGCCCATGCCCAGCGAGGCCACGATGGACTTGCTCACCCGCGTCTGGAGCCCCGCCTGAAACTCGAGCGGCCGCTCCTCCTCATTGGCTCCGCCCGTGGCGCCCAGGCCCAGGGCACCGCCCAGCGAGGCGAGGCCGGTGAACGGGTGCTCCTTCACCTCGAAAGGAATGGCGGCGCCCACGCTGTAGCTCAGCTCATTGCCCACCGAGAGGTTGCTCAGCTCCTGGCGGCTGCGCACGTTGAGGCCCAGGTTGGCCAGCAGCCGGGTGCCGCTCTCGAAGGCGTAGTCCGCCGCGAGCCGCGGCTGCACCCCAAACCCCTTCTGGCCCTGAAGCTCCGAGGCGCCCGCCGTGGGCATCACCATCGGCGCCGCGAGCCCCAGCCGCAGGGTGTCGCGTTCTAGAAGTAACACCTTGGGGACGAGCCGGAGGTCACCCAGGCCGCCCTTCCACGACTGCTCCAGGTTGCCGGTGGGCAGCTCGCCGAACTCACCGCGCTCGATCTTGAGCGGGGCCACGAGGCCCAGCTCGAAGCGCTCGCCCAGGCCGATGGAGCCGATCAGGTCGAAGCCGAGCTGGTTGCGCACCAGGTGCTGCAGCCGGTCGGCGTTGGCCGGGTTGATGACGACGAGCGGCTCGTGGGCGTAGTTGAAGAAGAGCCCTGCTTGCCAGTTCAAGTGCCCCTGCACTCCCGGGCTGTGCAGGCCGAGCACGTCGGCCTTGCCCGGGGCGGGCCGGAACTGCTGCACGTCGATGGCGGCCGAGGTGCCCTGCGCCCACGAGGCGCCGGAGGCGGTCAGCGCCCCCACGGCTCCGAGCGTCACCAGGGAGCGGAGGCTCCGCGAGCGGCCCATGGAGAGCGCCGGGCGGCTCCGGCGCGTCAGGAACACCAGGGCGAGCATCATCCCCGCGAGGCCCGTCAGGCCGCTGTTGCCCGAGCTGCTGCAGCCACTGCCGACCACGCGGCGCTCCACGTCGTCGTTCGGGTTCAGCGGATCCGTGCCGCGATCCTCCTCTTCCCCATCATTGAAGCCACCGCCGTCGGTGTCGGGGTTGCGCGGGTCGGTCTCGCCCGGGTCGACCACGCCGTTGTGGTTTTCGTCCTCCTTGCCGTCGGGCAGGCCGTCGCCATCGGTGTCGGGCTTGGTCGGGTCGGTGCCCGTGTGGACTTCGGTGCCGTCCGGGATGCCGTCACCATCCGTGTCCGGATTGTTCGGGTCGGTGCCGTGGCCCGGCTCGTCGTCATCCGGCAGCCCGTCGCCATCGCGGTCTCCGCGCACGGTGACCGTGACGGTGGCGGTCGCCGTGCCGCCCTTCCCGTCGCTGATGGTGTAGGTGAAGGTCTCGATGCCGCTGAAGTTGGGCGTGTGCTGGTAGGTGACGCGAGCGCCCCCTTCGATGATGGTCACAGTGCCACCCCGGCTGCCCTGCGTCACGGTGATGACCGTGAGGGTCTCTCCGTCGTCAGGCGCCGCCGAGTCATTGGCCAGCACGTCGATGGGCCGTGCCGTCGTAATGGTCGTCATCGTGACCGCGTCATCCACGGCGGTGGGCGGATCGTTCACTGGGGTGACGGTGATGGCCACGGTGTCCGTGTCACTCTTCGGTCCGCCGCTACCGGTGTTGCCCTGGTCGTCCGTGGTGATCGTGAGGGTGGCGCTGCCGTAGTAGTTGGCGTCCGGAGCGTAGGTGACGCTCGCGATCGCGGCGTTGATATCGGCCTGTGAGCCCGTGAAGGTCATCGTCGCGTCCACCGAGCCATCGCCCGCCGAGAAGCTCAGCCCCACGGTGCTGCCCAGGGTGAGGGTGCCGTGCGTCACGGTGAGGGTCACCTTGACGGGCTGGCTGCCCGCATCCTCGTCGAAGATGGAGAGCGCATTGCCCCTCGCGGAGGAGAAGACGAGCGAGGTGTCCTCGGCCGTGGTCTGGGGCCCGGGAACGGTGTTCACGGGGGCATCGTTCACCGCGACGATCGCCGTGGTCTCCGTGTCGGAGTTGTTGGCCTGGACCTGATCGATCGTCGGCGAGCTCACGGAGACCGAGGCGTTGATCGTCCCGCTGGTGATGGTGGGCTGCACGGTGATGGCGATGGCCGGGGCGTTGCCCGGTGCCAGGGTCGGAAGGGTGCAGGTGACCGTGCCCGCGGCCTGCGAGCAGCTCCACCCCGCGCCCGTCGCGCTGGTGAAGGTGGTGCTGGCCGGGACCGGGAACGTGACAGTGACGGAGTTGGCGGTGTTGGGGCCGCCGTTGCCCACCTGGACGGTGTAGACGACCGGGCTCCGCTCCGGAGAAGGATCCGCCGAGTCCGTCAGGGTCACCGAGAGATCCGCCACGGGGAGGATCGTGTCCGTGTCGGTAGCGGTGTTGTTCGCGAGGTTGGCATCCGTCAGCGTGGCCGGTTCGGAGACGGTGGCCGTCGCCACGAGCGTGCCGGTGGCGGAGAGGCTCACGTTGACGGTGAAGGTGAAGGTCACCGTGCCGCCGACGGGGACGGAGACGTTCGTCGAGATGCCCCCGGTGCCACTGGCCGCCTGACAGGTGGCGCCTCCAGCGCCCGCGCACGTCCAGCTGCCGCCCGAGGCCTGGGTGGGCAGCGGCACGGAGACAGGAGCATTCGTCGCGTTCGAGGGGCCGCCGTTGGTGACGGTCACCGTATAGGTGACGGTGGCTCCCGGAAGGGTGGTGGTTTGCCCGTCGGTGATCGTCACCGCGAGATCCAGCGGCGCGCACGTGAGCCAGGACGGATCCGGGTTGGGGACGCGCACCGTTTGGCCACTGGCCCCATAGGTGGCGCCGTTGGCAGGGAACTCGGTCAGCAACGACGAGCCGGTGGTTCCCGACAGTCCTCCGTGGGCGAACAGCGGCGGAGCGCCCGCGCTCACCGCGATGAAGCCGCCGCCACCACCGCCGCCGGGGCCCTCGGCCTCGGTGGTGATGGAGAGCTGGTTGCCGCCCTGGCCACCGAAGGCCTCCACGGCAATGCTCGACAGGTCGTCGCTGAGGACCACGACGGTGCCGCCACCGCCGCCGCCGCCCGGCGCATCATTGTGCGCGGGCAGGGTGCTGCCGGCGTTTTCGCCGTTGGCCTCGATGGTTCCACTGCCCACCACGGTGGGCGAGACGAGGTACACGAGACCGCCGCCGTTGCCGCCGGGGTTCGCCGCGCTGTTGTTCGCGTCGCCCGCGCCGCCACCACCGCCGAGGAACAGCCGAGAGGTGACGTCATTGTTGAGCGGCCGCCCTCCCAGGCCGCCGGCCTCCGCGCGGTAGTCGCCACCCCACGCGGCGTTGTTGGGACCCACGGTGAGCGCGTTCTGGTTGGAGATGGCGGCGCTGTAGCCGCCGCGTCCGCCACCGGAGGAGTCCGTCAGCGCGTTGCCATTGGCGATGTAGCCCGGATCGAGCTGCCACGCGGAGGCCCCTGCCACCGAGGCATTCATGACGCCCTGGCCACTCCAGGGCCGGCCGTTGTTGCCGTTGGCGCCGCCGCCGCCGCCCGCGTTGTGGCTGTTGCCGCCGCCGCCGCCGTTGGCTGGGGCACCGCGGCCATAGCGTCCGCCCAGGGCGTCATAGACGGTGGTATCGCCGGCGATGCTCTCGCCCTTCTCGGCGCCATCCCGTGCATCGCCCGAGAGATAAAGGGTGACCTGCGCCGGAGCGGTGCGCGAGGCGTTCTCGACGGCGCCTCCCCGGAAGCCCTGGCCGGTGGTGGTGATGGTTCCATCCAGCGTGGTGACGCCGTTGACGTGCACCACCACGACGCCGCCGCGCTGCCCGTCCCAGGGCCGCGCCTGGACGAAGGCGCCGTTCTCGATGGTGAGGTTGTTGAACTGCGGCACGCGCACCACCTGGGTCCGGCCCGCGGTGGCGTAGCTGTGCTGCAGTCCAGCGCAGGCCAGGTGGATGGTGTTGCCCTCCACGCGGCGGACCACCGCGAACTCATGGAAGCCCGCGCTGTTGAGGCTGGTGATGGCGCCGTACGTGGGGCTGTTCGAGGTGTCGATGGTGGCGCCCTGCATCTGGATGATGAAGACGAGATCTCCACCCTCCAGCGGGCCCGACCGGGGCGACGTCAGTTGGGTGATGTCTGTCACCTGGATGCTGCTGGCACCCGCGCTCGCGTCCGCCGCGAGGACGGCGTACTGATTCACCACGGTGAAGCCGTCCGAGAGCGTCAGATCGCCGTCCGAACCTGGCAGGGCGAACTCCTGATGGACGGGAGTGGACGTATCAGGGGAGGTCTGACCGCAGGCAGTCAGCAGCGCGCAGACAGCGGCGAGCAGCGCCGACAGAGGGAACCTGGACATATGCATGAAGGGGATGACTCCTGTGCCCGGGAGCGAGCGCCTTACGTGCTGAGTATCCTCGCAAAAGCGGAACAACGCGATAGCCCCCCGCGGGTGCGGCGGATTCTCAGATCATGAGATGCTGAGAACCGACCCGGCAGGTGGGCGTCGCGAGGAGGTGCTCCCGGCGAGCATTCAAGCGCTGAGCTGGAAGATCTCGGCGTTCATCAGGTCCGGCACGTGGACGCGGTGCGAGGTGGACTTGCGAGGCGCCACGGTGCCGTAGGCCTCGGTGGCCAGGTAGAAGGTGGTGCGCACCCGGCCACCTTCGCGCCGCATGGAGGCCCACTGAATCAGCCCCACGCCGGCCTCCAGCGGCCGGTTGGCCAGTGCCCACACGCACCGGTCCAGCACCGCGTGGCTCTTGGGGTCGAGCACCGCGCGGACGCGGCGCAGCGCATCCCGGTCGTTGTCCGCGTAGCAGCGGATGGGGCAGTGCAGCGTGGCGCTGTAGGGCTTGTCGTCGTCGTCCGAGGTGAACGCCCAGCACGTCAGCGTCGAGCGCGGCGCCGAGAACTTGTTGTCATCGCCCTGGATGGCCTCGCAGAAGGCCCGCGCCTCGCCAGCCACATACTCCTTGGCCTGGGCCATGGCCGCCTCGATGTCCTCGGGGGCCGCATCCCGGTGCGCCACGTAAATCTTCACGCGGGAGACCGCCTGCCCGCCCATGTCCAGGGAGAAGTAGAGCACCTGGTCTTGGGCGCCGCGCTTCATCACCACCTGGGACAGGAAGCGCCACGCATGGGCGAAGCCCAGCCGAGACAGCGCCTCCTCCACAATCGCGTTGGCGTGCTCGGGGCCGCGCGCCTGCGGGTTGAGGTAGACCTTGATCTCCGCGCCCCGGTCCGGCTTGAGGCAGAAGGCGTGCCACAGGGAGAAGCGCGCCTGGGGGTTGTGCGGCTCGAACAGGTCCTTCACCTTGTTGAAGTGGTCCAGCGAGAGGCCGAACTCCTTGTTGAGCCGCTCGTTGAGCGCCAGCCCGTCATCCCAGCTGGTCTGCAGGGTGGTGGGGTGGTTCTGCGCCTCGATGAGGAAGCGAATCTCGGGGCGGCTGCCCTCCAGTGCGATGGAGAGCTCGAAGGGGGTGTGGTCGTCCGAGATGTCGGACTTCCAAGGAGAGTGCTCGCCCACCAGCCGCGAGCTCCACGAGTCCGTCATGAAGGTGAAGTACTGCTGCACCTTCTGGGTATCCGCCGAGGTGAAGCCGGCCGACTTGCACAGCGAGGCGATGCGCGTGTTGCCGAAGTCCCGGAAGCTCATCTTGGCGATCTGCTCGGCCATGATGGCCTGCCGCGAGGGCTTCTGCTGGCCGGCGAACCACTCCTGCACGTGCTCCAGCAGGTAGTCGGTCAGCTCATCCACCAGCGAGAACACCTGGTTGACGTCGCGGAGGGCCTGCTGCTCCTCCTCGGCGGTCATCTCCACGCCGAGGAGCTCCTCGCCCAGCAGCCGCATCTGCACCTGGCCGCGCAGCGAGTCGACGGTCCTCAGGTGCTTGCGGGTGCTGGCCTCCAGCTCGCGCGCCACCTGCTCCATCGCAATCAAGGCCACCTGGCCCACCGACTGCAGCGCCATGAGAAGGATCTGCCGCCGCAGCGGGGTGGCCGAGCGCGCCAGCGCGATGAAGTCGTAGAGCACCTCGCGCACCGGGGCGCAGTTCTCGCCCCACAGCAACTGCAGCATCGAGTTGAAGTCGGAGAACGCGTGCAGATCCAGCAGCTGCAGATCCTTCAGGAACGGCGCCCAGTACGGGCTCTCGGGAGGCGTCGTCCCCGTCTCCACGGGGTTGTCCTCGCCCTGAAGGCTGCTGGCCAGCTCCGAGGAGCCCATCATCAGCGGCGCCACACACGGCAAGAACCGGAGCCGGTCTTGCGGCGCGAAACACGGGTCCATCAAGAAGGTCACGAAGGGAGAAACCGCGAAGCCCTGTTGCTGCTCCTCCAAATGTCCCAAGACCTTCTTCATTGCGCTCCCTCTCTAGAAAACCGTGCCCCGAACGTGTGCGGGTGCTCTCGTTTCGCTACCCCCCACCGCGTCTGGGCGTGCTGAGGTCTCCATGAGCCGCAGTGCGCCTTGATGGATTCGATAAGTAGCGCATTTTTCCATTGGGGTCAAAGCGATAGACACAAAAAAAGCGGCTTGGGGGAGAAGGGTGGCGGATCGGGATCGCGGCCGCCAGAGCCCTGGACCGCAGTCCCAGCATCCCGTTCAGGAGGGGACGGCCTGCTTCCTCCGTTGCAGGCGCGGCCGTGCCATTCGCGGTAGAAGAGGGCCCTCTTCTTCGGAGGTCCGCACCGCACCATGGTGGATACGAACCGCCGCACCATTCGATCTCAGGCCGTGGGCCGCGTCCTCAGTGGCCAGGATCGCTACGAGAAGGAGGCGCAAGAGGGAGATCCGGCCAGCCCCCTGGCGCAGGCGAAGCGGGAGCGCATCGCGGCGGAGGTGCTGCCTCCCACGGGCAAGAGCCGCTTCTCCGAGCGGCTCCAGCAGAAGTCCGAGTCGTCCAAGCCGCGCAAGCCCTGAGTCGCTCCTCAGGCCCGCAGCACCTCACGGCCCGGCAGGAGCATCTCGAAGCCCGGGTAGCGCCGCGGGGCCTGGGCGTCCAGCAGGTGGAGCCAGCGGCGGGCCGAGTGGTTCGCCAGCGCGAAGCCCTCGAGCGAGGACGTGGGCCGCTTGCGCGCGCGGAGCACCGCCGTCAGTACCTTGAGCAGCGTCCACGGCATCAGGCTCCGGACCCGGAGCACCGCCGGGCCCTCCTCCTCCCACGTGGCACGCATCAGCACCGTGGGCACGGCCATTCCGCTCACGCTGGAGGGCAGCAGCGGGAGCCGCGTGAGTGCGGCCCGGTAGAGACACTCCACCGTGGCCAGCAGCAACACGCAGGTGATGCCCGCCACCCACAGAAACCGCCGGATGTGCCTCCAGAGACCCATGCCCAGGCTTCAGTGCATGGCTGGGGCCAATCCTCGTGTGGCCGGGGGGAGGTGCGAAAGGGGGCCAGGTTCGATAACAAGGTCTGACCTTGCGCGACCGCGACGGCATCCTGACGACCGGCAGGAGGGGACTCCGCTTCCGGGGCCGGCTCGCCCGCGCGCTGGCCCCCCGCTCGTGGGCGCTCTCGCTCATCACCGCCGCAGCCCTCGGCCTCCTCGTCGCAGTGGCCACCACGAGCCTGCCGTACCTCGTCTCCTCGCCCACCACGGATCCCCACTTCGGTGCGCTCAACCACTGTCTCACGGGGGCGCTCCAGGGCCCCCGGCTGGGCTGGGCCGTGGCGCCTGATGCCTCACGGGCGGCGACGTTTGGGGCTCGCGCCGTGGCCCTGTGCCGCAAGGAGGGCCCTGCCACCGTGTTCGCCGCGCCCGGCGCCGCTGCCATCACCTTCGATGGTGACGGGCGGCTCTGGGTGGCGACAGGCGAGCACCTGCTGCGCCAGGAGGCGGATCAGCTCCTGCCCGTGGGGGACTTTGCCCCCGTGGCCCTCGCCGGCCATGCAGCGGGGGTGATCGCCCTGGACGCCGAGGGCCAGTTGCTCTCCATCTCCCCCCAGGGGGAGGTGCTGGGGCAGGCTCGGCTGCCCGCAGTGGGGGCACTCACCGTAGGCCCGGGCGGAGCTGTGGCGGCCGTGGTGGTGAGCGGCGGGGTGGTGGCCTACGAGGCGCGCACCCTCACCCCCCTTCGCGCCGAGGCCCCCTGCCAGGTCGAGGTCCTCTGGTGGCTGGACACGCCTGAGCGCGTCCTGCTCGCCTGTGGGCCGGGACAGGGGCAAGCGCTCACGCTGGATCTCAGGACGGGGGAGCGGGCTGAGGCGCCCCACCGCTTCCGGACGCCCGCACGGCGGCTCTCCGGGCTGGCGCTCTACGTCCAGGGCTGCGACGGACTTCCGTGCACGGCTCCGAGGCCCTGATGCGTTACTACCCAAGCCCATGGCTCCTTGGGTTCACCCGGAGCATGGGCCCTCGATCGAATGAGGTTGAGTTCTGAACCGTTGACCTGGGCGGCACCGCTCAGCAGTCGACAACTCTCGGAACTCCTCTAGTACTGGGCAGTTGAGCGCGCGCCCCTTCGTGGAGGCGCGTCTTTTTCATTTTCAGCTGAGGTTCATCTCCTTGGACTCGAACGACAACTCACCCTCCGATGGCAAGAAGCGCGGTGCCCGCCGTAAGGAACCCGCCGCTGGAGGCGAGACTCCCCCGGCCGGTTCCAAGCCCGGCAACCGGGTCCGGGCCCGGCTGGCCGAGGACAAGCCTGTCGCTGAGCTGGCGGCCGAGTCCGCCGCGAGCCCTCATGGCAAGCGCAACGGCAACGGCACCAAGCGCAACGGCGATGGCCACGGCAGGGGCGTCATCGGGGGTACCCAGCTGGGAGCTTCGCGGCGGGTCAAGCCGGGCGAGCCGCTCTATCCGCTGCTGACGGCCCTCCTGTCCGCCGAGTCCGGTGACTTCAGCGTCCGGCTGCCGGAGGCCTCGGGCAACCCGGTGCTGGACGAGATCGCCCAGGCCTTCAACGCGCTGGTGGGCCGCAACGCCACCTTCACGGATGAGATGGTCCGCGTCGAGCGCGTGGTCGGCCGCGAGGGCCGCATGGGTGAGCGCGTCAACCTCGGAGACGTGCGCGGGGGCTGGGCCACCAGCGTCAACTCCATCAACGCGCTGATCGGCGACCTGGTGCTGCCGACCACGGAAGTGGCCCGCGTGCTGGTGGCGGTGGCCGAGGGCGACCTGACCCAGAAGATGGCCCTCGAGATCGACGGCCAGTCGGTGAAGGGCGAGTTCCTCCGCATCGGTACCACCGTGAACACGATGGTGGACCAGCTCCGCGCATTCGCCTCGGAAGTGACGCGCGTCGCGAAGGAAGTGGGCAGCGACGGCAAGCTGGGTGGCCAGGCCGATGTGAAGGGTGTCGCGGGTACGTGGAAGGACCTCACGGACAACGTGAACATCATGGCCAGCAACCTGACGGCCCAGGTGCGCAACATCGCCGAGGTGTCCACGGCGGTGGCCAAGGGTGACCTGTCCAAGAAGATCACGGTGGACGCCAAGGGCGAGGTGCTCCAGCTGAAGGACACCATCAACACGATGGTGGATCAGCTGAACTCGTTCGCCGCCGAAGTGACGCGCGTCGCGAAGGAAGTGGGCAGCGACGGCAAGCTGGGTGGCCAGGCCGATGTGAAGGGCGTTGCCGGTACGTGGAAGGACCTCACGGACAACGTGAACTTCATGGCCTCCAACCTCACCACGCAAGTTCGAAACATCGCGGAGGTCTCCACGGCGGTAGCTCGGGGCGACCTGTCCCGGAAGATCACGGTGGACGCCAAGGGCGAGGTGCTGGAGCTGAAGAACACCATCAACACGATGGTGGACCAGCTCAACAGCTTCGCCGCCGAGGTGACCCGCGTCGCCAAGGAAGTGGGCACCGAGGGCAAGCTGGGTGGCCAGGCCGAGGTGAAGGGCGTGTCCGGTGTGTGGAAGGACCTCACGGACAACGTGAACTTCATGGCCTCCAACCTCACCACCCAGGTGCGCGGCATCGTCAAGGTGGTGACGGCCGTCGCCAATGGTGACCTGAGCCAGAAGCTGCAGGTGCCGTCGCAGGGCGAGATTGCGGCCCTGGGCGCCACGCTGAACAACATGACGGACACCCTGAACGTCTTCGCCCAGCAGGTGACCAGCGTCGCCCGCACGGTGGGTGTCGAGGGCAAGCTGGGTGCGCAGGCGCAGGTGCCCGGTGCCGCAGGGACGTGGAAGGACCTCACGGACAACGTGAACCTGATGGCGAACAACCTCACCGCCCAGGTGCGAAACATCGCCGAGGTGACGACCTCGGTGGCCAAGGGTGACCTGTCCAAGAAGATCACCGTGGACGTGAAGGGCGAGGTGCTGGAGCTGAAGAACACCATCAACACGATGGTGGACCAGCTCAACTCGTTCGCCGCCGAAGTGACGCGCGTCGCCAAGGAAGTGGGTACGGACGGCAAGCTGGGCGGTCAGGCCGAGGTGAAGGGCGTTGCCGGTACGTGGAAGGACCTCACGGACAACGTGAACTTCATGGCCTCCAACCTCACCACCCAGGTGCGAAACATCGCCTTGGTGACGACGGCGGTCGCGAAGGGTGACCTGTCCAAGAAGATCTCCGTCGACGCTCGCGGCGAGGTGCTGGAGCTGAAGAACACCATCAACACGATGGTGGACCAGCTCAACAGCTTCGCCGCCGAGGTGACCCGCGTCGCTCGCGAGGTGGGTACGCACGGCAAGCTGGGTGGTCAGGCCGAGGTGAAGGGCGTTGCCGGTACGTGGAAGGACCTCACGGACAACGTGAACATCATGGCCTCCAACCTCACCACCCAGGTGCGAGGCATCGCCAAGGTGGTGACTGCGGTCGCCAACGGCGACCTGACCCAGCGCCTGAAGGTGGACGCCAAGGGTGAGGTGGCCGAGCTGGCCGACACCATCAACGCGATGACGGAGACGCTCTCCATCTTCGCGCAGCAGGTGACCGACGTGGCCCGCACGGTGGGCGTCGAGGGCAAGCTGGGTGCCCAGGCCGTGGTGCCCGGTGTGGCCGGTACGTGGAAGGACCTCACGAACAACGTGAACCTGCTCGCGAACAACCTGACCGACCAGGTTCGTAACATCGCCGAGGTGACGACGGCGGTCGCCAAGGGTGACCTGTCCCGCAAGATCACCGTCGACGCGAAGGGCGAGGTGATGGAGCTGAAGAACACCATCAACACGATGGTGGATCAGCTGCGCGCCTTCGCCTCGGAAGTGACCCGCGTCGCCAAGGAAGTGGGTACGGAAGGAAAGCTGGGCGGCCAGGCCGTGGTGCCCGGAGTGTCCGGTGTGTGGAAGGACCTCACGGACAACGTGAACTTCATGGCCTCCAACCTCACCACGCAGGTGCGCGGCATCGTCAAGGTGGTGACGGCCGTCGCCAACGGTGACCTGAGCCAGAAGCTGATCGTGGAAGCGAAGGGTGAGATTGCCGCCCTCGCGGACACGATCAACGCGATGACCCAGACGCTCTCCATCTTCGCGCAGCAGGTGACGGATGTCGCCCGCACGGTGGGTGTGGAAGGGAAGCTGGGCGCCCAGGCCGAGGTGCCGGGCGTCGCCGGCACGTGGAAGGACCTCACGAACAACGTGAACCTGCTGGCCAACAACCTCACCGCCCAGGTGCGAAACATCGCCGAGGTCTCCACGGCCGTCGCCAACGGCGACCTGTCCAAGAAGATCACGGTGGATGCGAAGGGCGAGGTGCTCCAGCTGAAGGACACCATCAACACGATGGTGGATCAGCTCCGCGCGTTCGCCTCGGAAGTGACCCGCGTCGCCAAGGAAGTGGGTACCGAGGGCAAGCTGGGCGGCCAGGCCGAGGTGAAGGGCGTGTCCGGCGTCTGGAAGGACCTGACGGACAACGTGAACGCCCTGACCGGCAACCTGACGGACCAGGTGCGCAACATCGCCAAGGTGACGACCGCCGTCGCCAATGGTGACCTGTCCCAGAAGATCACCGTCAGCGTGAAGGGCGAGGTGCTGGAGCTGAAGAACACCATCAACACGATGGTGGACCAGCTGCGCGCGTTCGCCTCGGAAGTGACCCGCGTCGCCAAGGAAGTGGGCACGGAAGGAAAGCTGGGCGGCCAGGCCGACGTGAAGGGCGTGTCCGGTGTGTGGAAGGACCTGACGGACAACGTGAACGTCCTCGCCGGCAACCTGACGGACCAGGTGCGCAACATCGCCAAGGTCACGACGGCCGTCGCGAACGGCGACCTGTCGCAGAAGATCTCGGTCGAGGCCCGCGGCGAAATCCTGGAGCTGAAGAGCACCATCAACACGATGGTGGATCAGCTGCGCGCCTTCGCCTCGGAAGTGACGCGCGTCGCCAAGGAAGTGGGTACGGAAGGAAAGCTGGGCGGCCAGGCCGAGGTGCCGGGAGTCGCCGGCACGTGGAAGAACCTCACGGACAACGTGAACTCCATGGCCTCCAACCTCACCGCCCAGGTGCGCAACATCGCCCTGGTGACCACGGCGGTGGCCAACGGCGACCTGTCCAAGAAGATCACCGTCGACGTGAAGGGCGAGATTCTGGAGCTGAAGAACACCATCAACACGATGGTGGATCAGCTGAACTCGTTTGCCTCGGAAGTGACCCGCGTCGCCAAGGAAGTGGGTACGGAAGGAAAGCTGGGCGGCCAGGCCGAAGTGCGCGGCGTGTCCGGCACCTGGAAGGACCTCACGGACAACGTGAACAGCATGGCCCGCAACCTGACGACTCAGGTGCGCGGCATCGTCAAGGTGGTGACCGCGGTCGCCAATGGCGACCTGAAGCAGAAGCTGGTGGTGGACGCCAAGGGCGAGGTCGCCGCGCTCGCGGAGACCATCAACAACATGACCGACACGCTGGGCACCTTCGCCGAGCAGGTCTCCACGGTGGCCCGTGAAGTGGGCGTCGAGGGGAAGCTGGGCGGCCAGGCCCGTGTGCCCGGTGTCGCGGGCACGTGGAAGGACCTCACGGACAACGTGAACTTCATGGCGTCCAACCTCACCACGCAGGTGCGAGGCATCGTCAAGGTGGTGACGGCCGTCGCCAATGGTGACCTGGGCCAGAAGCTGGTGGTGGATGCCAAGGGCGAGGTCGCCGCGCTCGCGGAGACCATCAACAGCATGACGGACACGCTGGGCACCTTCGCCGAGCAGGTGACGACGGTGGCCCGCGAGGTGGGTATCGAAGGAAAGCTGGGCGGCCAGGCCCGCGTGCCCGGCGCTCGCGGCACGTGGCGCCAGCTCACGGACAACGTGAACCAGCTGGCCGGCACGCTCACCTCTCAGCTGCGCGCCATCTCCGATGTGGCCACCGCGGTGACCAAGGGCGACCTGACCCGCAGCATCACGGTCGTCGCCGAGGGCGAAGTGGCCGCGCTGAAGGACAACATCAACCAGATGATCTACAACCTGCGTGAGACCACGCAGAAGAACCAGGAGCAGGACTGGCTCAAGACGAACCTGGCGAAGTTCTCCGGCATGATGCAGGGCCAGAAGAACCTCGAGGCCGTCAGCCGCCTCATCATGAGCGAGCTGACGCCGCTGGTCGGCGCCCACCACGGCGCCTTCTTCCTGGCGGAGCAGGAGGGCCCCCAGCCCGTCCTCAAGCTCACCAGCACCTACGCCTACCGTGAGCGCAAGAACGTCGCCAACCGCTTCCGCCTCGGCGAGGGCCTGGTCGGCCAGTGCGCCTTGGAGAAGAAGACCATCCTGCTCACCCGGGTGCCGGCGGACTACATCACCATCTCGTCCGGCCTGGGCGAGTCCACCCCGCTCAACATCATCGTCCTGCCCGTCCTCTTCGAGGGCGAGGTGAAGGCCGTGATTGAGCTGGCCAGCTTCCACCCGTTCAGCGCCATCCACCAGATCTTCCTGGATCAGCTCACCGAGAGCATTGGCGTGGTGCTGAACATGATCATGGCCAACATGCGCACCGAGGAGCTGCTCCAGCAGTCGCAGAGCATCACTCAGGAGCTGCAGAGCAAGTCCAAGGAGCTCACCCAGCAGCAGGACGAGCTCAAGCGCACCAACGTGGAGCTGGAGGCCCAGGCGCTCGAGCTGGAAGAGAAAGCCAAGCAGCTCAAGGAGCAGAACACCGCCGTCGAGGAGAAGAACCGCGAGGTGGAGCTGGCCCGCGCCAGCCTGGAGGAGAAGGCCGAGCAGCTCACCATCATCTCCAAGTACAAGAGCGAGTTCCTGGCCAACATGAGCCACGAGCTGCGCACCCCGCTCAACTCGCTGCTCATCCTCGCCAAGCTCCTGTCCGACAACAAGGACGGCAACCTCAGCGGCAAGCAGGTGGAGTACGCCAACACCATCTACGCCAGCGGCGGGGACTTGCTCAGCCTCATCAACGAGATCCTCGACCTGTCCAAGGTAGAGGCCGGCAAGATGCAGGTGGAGCCTCGGGACATCCTCCTGACCGAGCTCAACCAGTTCGTGGACCGCTCGTTCCGCCCGGTGGCCGACCAGAAGAACCTGACGTTCACCGTGGAGCTGGCGCCCAACACGCCGCGCACCATCCGCACGGATCCGCAGCGGCTGCAGCAGATCCTCAAGAACCTGCTCTCCAACGCCTTCAAGTTCACCGACTCCGGGAGCGTGAAGATGGTGGTGAAGCCGGCGGAGAAGAACGTCCGGCTGGACCACGAGGTGTTGCGCAAGGCCAAGCGCGTCATCGCCTTCGCGGTGACGGACACCGGCATCGGCATCCCCAAGGACAAGCAGAAGCTCATCTTCGAGGCGTTCCAGCAGGCGGACGGCTCCACCGCGCGCAAGTACGGTGGCACCGGCCTGGGCCTGTCCATCTCGCGCGAGATCGCCAAGCTGCTGGGGGGAGAGATCCACGTGGACAGCGAGCCGGGCAAGGGCAGCACCTTCACGCTGTACATGCCGCCCGAGTACGTGGGGCCCGAGGATGAGGGCAGCACGCCGTCCTCGTCCAAGCCGCCGTCCACGCCGTCCACGCCGCCCATGCCGCTCAGCCCGGTGTCCTCGGGCCGCTCGGCGTCCCCGGTAGTGGTCCGCCCGGCCTCATCGGAGTCCGTCCGCTCGGAGCGGGAGGAACTGCCCCCGCCCATGGCGAACTTCCCGACACCCCCGCCCGTGGCGGACAACGGGCACGTGCTGGACGCGGCGCTGCCGCCCCCGGCGGACATGGTGCTGGGGCCGCTCGCGGTGGAGGATGACCGGGAGCACATCCGCGAGGGGGACCACGTCCTCCTCATCATCGAGGATGACCTGAAGTTCGCCCGCATCATGGCGCAGATGGCCCGCGAGAAGGGCTTCAAGGTCCTGGTGGCCAGCCGCGGCGACAGCGGCCTCTCCATGGCCAACGAGTACCTGCCGCACGCCATCACCCTGGACATCCAGCTGCCGGTGGTGGACGGCTGGAGCGTGCTGGAGCGCCTCAAGCGCAACCCCCGCACGCGCCACATCCCCGTCCACATCATCAGCGTGATGGACAAGCACCAGGGCAACACCCAGGGCGCGTTCGGCTACCTCACCAAGCCCGTGAGCAAGGAGGGCCTGGAGCTCGTCTTTGGACAGCTGGCCCGCTTCCTGGAGCGCAAGGAGCGGCGGCTGCTCATCGTCGAGGACGACGACGTGCAGCGCGACACCCTCTCCAAGCTGCTGGGCGAGGGCGACGACGTGGCGGTGGCGGCGGTGCCCTCGGGCCAGGAGGCCCTGCGCTCCCTGGAGAAGGGGGAGTTCGACTGCCTCGTCATCGACCTGCTGCTGCCGGACATGGACGGCGTGAAGCTGGTGGAGGAGGTGAAGACGCAGCAGCGCTTCAGGGACTTGCCCATCGTCGTCTACACCGGCAAGGAGCTGACGTCCAAGGACGAGGCGCGCCTCAAGCGCTACACCGGCAGCGTCATCCTCAAGAGTGGGCCCAAGAGCCCGGACCAGCTCCTGGGGGACACGGCGCTCTTCCTGCACCGCCTGGACCAGAACCTGCCACCCCGGGCCCGTCAGGCGCTGGCCGAGAGAGACGGCAACCACAATGGAGACCTGGCCGGCCGCAAGGTGCTCGTCGTGGACGACGACATGCGCAACATCTTCGCGCTCACCAGCGTCCTGGAGAACCACGGCCTGCAGGTCTCCTTCGCGGAGAATGGCCGGGCAGCCATCGAGTCGCTCAAGAAGCAGCCCGACGTGGACGTGGTGCTGATGGACATCATGATGCCGGAGATGGACGGCTACGAGACCATGAGGGCCATCCGACAGGACTTGCGGCTGTCCCGGCTCCCCATCATCGCCGTCACCGCCAAGGCCCTGAAGGACGACCGGGAGAAGTGTATGGCGGCTGGCGCCAGTGACTACCTGCCCAAGCCGGTGGATACGGACAAGCTCATCGAACTCATCCGTTTGTGGGTGAACGCCTGAGTTGGATAGCGCACGTCTCGCTCCCTCCTCCCTTCTGTTTGGAGGGCAGCGGACCTAGCTTTCCTTTTACCCCCGGGCACCCGCTTGCTCAGCATGATTCCCACTGAAGCCACTCCCGATCGCGCCCCCGAGGTTGCTCCGCGTCAGCGCGCGAGCATCCTCATGGTGGACGATCACCCGTCCAACCTGTTGGCGCTCGAGGCCATCCTCGAGCCGCTGGGGCAGGAACTGGTGAAGGCCACCAGCGGAGAGGAGGCCCTCAAGTGCCTCCTGCAGAGGGACTTTGCCGTCATCCTCATGGACGTGCAGATGCCCGGGCTGGATGGCTTCCAGACGGCGGCGCTCATCAAGCAGCGCGAGCGCACCCGCACCATCCCCATCATCTTCCTCACCGCGCTCAGCCGGGACGCGGCCCACATCTTCAAGGGCTACGCGCACGGCGCGGTGGACTACCTGCTCAAGCCGTTCGACCCGGAGATCCTCCGCTCCAAGGTCAGCGTCTTCGTGGACCTGTTCCTCAAGGAACAGCAGCTCCAGCGTCAGGCCGCACTGCTTCGCCAGAAGGAGCGCGAGGCGCTGGAGCGGCAGAGCGAGCTGCGCTACCGGCGGCTGCTGGACTCACTGCCGGAGACCATGTGGGCCACGCGCCGGGATGGGATGCTCTACTACGCCAATGAGGCGTGGCGGACCTACACCGGGCAGACCACCGATGAGATCACCACCCAGTTCTTCCTGGAGTACTTCCACCCAGCGGACCGGGAGCTGATGGTCAGCCAGTGGAAGGAAGCGGTGGAGAAGGGCACGCGGCTGGAGTTCGAGTTCCGCATGCGGAACAAGGACGGCGCGTGGCGCTGGCACCTGGGGCGGGCCACGCCCGAGCGGGATGAGGCGGGCCTGGTCACCGGCTTCATCTGTGTGGCGACGGACATTGACGACAAGAAGCGCGCGGAGGATGCGCTGGCTCGCTTCAAGGCCACGCTGGATGCCACGCTCGACTGCGTCCTCATGTTCGACGCCGAGCGACTGTCGCTCACCTACGCCAACGCGGGCGCGGCCCGGCAGCTGGGCACGTCGGTGGAGGAACTGGTGGGCAGCAGCTTGCTGCGGGTGGAGAGCGCCTTCGACGAGGAGGGCTTCCGCAAGCTGCTGGCGCCCCTGGTGAGCGGCACGCTGCCGAGCCAGACGTACTCCACCACGCACCGGCGGCGGGATGGCTCCGAGGTGCCCGTCGAGGTGGTGCTCCAGTACGTGGCATCGGGCGAGGGCCAGGGGCGCTTCGTCTCCGTGGCCCGCGACATCACCGAGCGCCAGCGAGCGGAGGCGGCCCTGCGGCTGGCGAATGAGGCCAAGGATGCCTTCCTCGCCGCGGCCAGCCACGAACTGCGCACCCCGCTGGCGGCGGCCAAGGGCCATGCCCACCTGGCCATGCTCAAGCTGGGCGGGCCGGCGGACCAGGGGCCCGGCAAGTCGCTGACCATCATCAACCGGCAGATCGACCGGATGACGAAGCTGGTCGAAGAGCTGCTGGACATCAGCCGGCTCCAGGCCGGGCGCCTCTCGCTGGAACTGGAGCGCTTCGATCTGGGCGGGCTGGTGCGCGAGACGTGCGACCGCATGGCCGTGCTCTCGCAGGCGCACCCGCTGCGGGTGGAGGCGCCAGAGCAAGCGGAGGGCCTGTGGGATCGCGGGCGCCTGGATCAGGTGCTCACGAACCTGGTGTCCAACGCCATCCGCTACTCGCCCCAGGGCGGCGAGGTGATGGTGAGGCTGGTGGAGGAGAGCGGCGGGGTACACCTGACGGTGAAGGATCGGGGCGTGGGCGTGCCGCCGGAGAAGCAGGGGCTCATCTTCGAGCGCTTTGGCCGCGCGCACGGCTCCAAGTACGGCGGGCTCGGGCTGGGATTGACGATCAGCCAAGGCATCGTCGAGCAGCACGGTGGACGCATCTGGGTGGAGTCGCTGGGCGTGGCGGGGGAGGGCTCGACCTTCCATGTCTGGCTGCCTCGCGAGGCGGTGCAGGCGAGCGCCTCCCCAGCCGTGGCTCACGCCAACTCTCCCGAGCCCCAAGTTTCGGCGGGCTGAGCATTCAGGAGGGCCCCCGCTCACCTGGGGGCCGCGCTTCATTCAGAACGCTGCACTGCCTGGCATGGGCGCCTTGCTGGGTTTCGCACGCATTCCTACTCCTAGGTGCAGACCTACGGAGCAGGCAGCCCATGACAGCGCATGGCGTCACGGTTCGAAAGATTCAGGCCCTGCGGGGGCCCAACCTGTACGCGTACAAGACAGTGCTGCGCGTCGAGCTCGACATTGGCCCCTTGGAGGAGCGCCCGAGCAATTCCTTCCCCGGCTTTGTCGAGCGCCTGACGTCATGGCTCCCGGGCTTGCACCGGCACGAGTGCAGTGTCGGACGCCCCGGGGGCTTCGTCGAGCGCCTGCATCGTGGCACCTATCTGGCTCACATCACCGAGCACGTCACCATCGCGCTCCAGAACGAGATGGGCTTCGATGTGGGCTACGGCCGCGCCCGCGGCACTGGCGAGCCCGGCGTCTACACCGTCGTCGTCGCGTATCAGGAGGAGGAGCCCGCGCGCGAGGCCTTCCGGGTGGCGCTCGAGATGACGCTGGCCGCCATGTTCGATGAGCCCTACGACGCGCCCGCGGCCATCGAGCGGCTGAAGGACTTGGCGGATGAGTACCGGCTCGGGCCCAGCACCAAGGCCATCGTGGACGCGGCGCGCAAGCGCCGCATCCCGGTGAAGAGGCTCACGCCCACTGGGAGCCTCGTGCAGCTCGGCTATGGTGTGTACCAGAAGCGCATCATGGCCTCGCAGACGTCGGACACGTCCGCCATCGCCGTGGACATCTGCCAGGAGAAGCCGCTCACCAACACCATCCTGCGCGCCGTGGGCATCTCCGTGCCCGAGGGCCGCACCGTGAAGTCCGCCGACGAGGCCTGGGATGTGGCGCAGGATCTGGGCCTGCCCGTCATCCTCAAGCCCGAGGCTGGAAATCAGGGCAAGGGCGTGATGGTCAACCTGCGCTCGGAGGCCGAGGTCCGCGCCGCCTACGCGGTGGCCTCTCAGTACCGCGGGGATGTACTGGTCGAGCGCCACATCGAAGGTGATGACTACCGCCTGCTCGTCGTGGACGGGAAGATGGTGGCCGCCGCGCGCAGAGACCCTGCCCAGGTGATGGGCGATGGCAAGAGCACCATCGCGCAGCTCGTCGAGGTGGCGAACCGGGATCCGCGCCGCCGCCCGGGACACAGCAGCAGCCTGACGCGCATCCGGCTGGATGATGCTGCCCAAGTGGTGCTCCAGCAGCAGGGGTTCACCGGGGACTCCGTGCCCGCGGCCGGGCAGGCCGTGAAGCTGCGGCAGAACTGCAACCTGTCCACCGGAGGCACCGCTGCCGATGTCACGGACGTGGTGCACCCGAGCAACGCCCGCCTGGCCGAACTCGCCGCGCAGATGCTGAACCTGGACATCGCGGGCATCGACCTGCTGTGCAAGGACATCCGCCGCCCGCTGGCGGAGCAGGGTGGAGCCATCGTCGAGGTGAACGCGGCCCCAGGCCTGCGCATGCACATCCAGCCCACCAGCGGCGTGCCGCGCGACGTGGGGGGCCCCATCATCGACATGTTGTATCCACCGGGCACGCCGTCGCGCATCCCCATCGTCGCTGTCACGGGCACCAACGGGAAGACGACGGTGGTCCGGCTCGTGGCGCACATGTTCGAGACCGCGCGCCGCAGGGTCGGCTTCACCAGCACCGAGGGCACGTACATCCGGGGCGAGCGCATCCTCGAAGGAGACTGTTCCGGGCCCAAGAGCGCCCAAGCCGTGCTGCTGCATCCCCGAGTGGAGGCCGCCGTGCTCGAGGTGGCGCGCGGGGGCATCCTCCGCGAGGGGCTCGGCTTCGACTGGTGCAGCGTAGGCGTGGTTACCAACCTCAGCTCGGATCATCTCGGCGTCGGCGGCATCGACACGATGGAGCAGCTGGCCCGCGTGAAGCAGGTCGTCGTCGAGTCCGTAGCCGAGGAGGGTGCCGCCGTGCTCAACGCGGATGACCCACGGGTGGCGGAGATGGCCGCGGCTTCCAAGGGCAAGGTCGTCTACTTCGGCCGCAGCCCGGAGAACCCCATCCTCCAAGCGCACATGCTCCAAGGCGGCAGCTGCGTCTTCGTGGAGAACAACATCATCGTCACGGCTCAGGGGCACATCCGGCAGATGCTCGTGGAGCTGGAGCGCGTCACGTTCACCGCGGGCGGCACCCTCCGCTTCCAGCTCGAGAACGCGCTGGCCGCCACCGCTGCGGCATGGGCCTCGGGGCTCAACCCGGCCCTCATCGTCCGGGCCCTGACGACCTTCCGCACCGACATGAGGACGACGCCGGGCCGCTTCAACCTCTTCGGGCTGGCGGAGCGGCAGGTCATCCTGGACTACGGGCACAACGTGGGCGCCATGAAGGCGCTGGGCGAGGCGCTGCCCCGCACCGAGGGCCGGCGGACCCTCATGGCCATTGGCCTCCCCGGAGACAGGCGGGATGAAGACATCCTGGCCACCTTCCAGGAAACGCTGTCCTTCGTGGACGAGTACGTGCTGTATGACTTGAAGGACCGCCGGGACCGCGCCGCGCTCGAGATTCCCCAGATGATGAAGAGCTGCCTGCCTCCGGGCACGCCCTTCCACTTCGCCAAGGATCAGCGCGAGGCCATCCTCCGCGCCTTCCAGCAGACCCGCACCGGGGATCGGATGGTCATCATCGCCGACATCGTGCACGAGGCGCTGGAGGTCCTCGAGGCCCTGGCCGAGGTGGATGAAGACGCTGCGTGCGAGAACCCGGTCGAGCGGGTGTTCGAGTAGGGACGGGCTCCATGCTCACCCTCATCCGGAACGGGACCCTGCTCATTCCGGCGCCTGCCGGCGTCCAGTCCCTGCTGCTCGTGGGGGACCGGATCGCCCGGCTCGGGCCGGTGGAGGAGTCCGCGCTGTCCGCGCTCGGGCTGCCCTTCGAGGTGGTGGACGCGAGCGGCTGTCTTGTCATCCCCGGACTGGTGGATCCGCACGAGCACATCATCGGTGCGGGGGGAGAGAAGGGGTTCTCCAGCCGCATGCCGGAGGTGCGGGTGGAGCAGCTGCTGCTCGCGGGCATCACCACCGTGGTGGGGTGTTTGGGGACGGACAGCTCCACGCGGCACCTGGGCGCGCTGGTCGGCAAGGCCCGGCAGCTCACGGAGCAGGGCGTGACGGCCCTCCTTTATACGGGTGGTTTTCATCTCCCGCCGCGCACGCTCACCGGCTCCGTGGAAGATGACCTGACCTTCATCGACTGCATGATCGGCGTGGGCGAGGTGGCCATCTCGGATGTCCGCTCCAGCCAGCCCACGGTGGACGAGCTGGCGCGCTTGGTGTCCTCGGCGCTGGTGGGCGGGAGGACGGCGGGCAAGGCGGGGGTGACGCACTTCCACGCGGGGCCTGGGCGCGCACGGCTCGCGATGCTCCATGCGCTGCTGGATGGGTACGAGGTGCTGCCGGAGTCCCTCTACGTCACCCACGCCAACCGGACCGAGGCGCTCATGGACGACGCCATCGCCTTGGCTCGCCGGGGTGCCTTCGTGGACCTGGACACGGTGGACCCAGGGCTGGGCCCGTGGATCCGCTACTACCTGGACCACGGCGGCGCGCCGGGCCAGCTCACCGTCTCCTCGGATGCGCACACCGCGGGCGCGTCGCCTGCCCGCCTGCTCGAAGAGCTGATTTCTACTGTGCGCGAGCATGGCTTCGCGCTCGATCGAGTGCTGCCCTTCTTCACGAGCAACCCCGCGACTGCCCTGAAGCTCCCCCGGAAAGGGCGGCTCGCCCTGGGGGCCGATGCAGATGTTCTGGTGATGAAGGAGGACACCCTGGAACTGCTCCACGTCTTCACGCGAGGCCAGCACCGGGTGGGGGACGGACAGATCGTCGTGGCGCAAGGAGACGGGGGCGTATGAGGAAGAAGCACGCGGGCGACCTTCTCGTGATTGGCGGCAGCGAGCAGAAGGAGTCCGATGAGGACCGTGCCATCCTCGCGTACGCGGCGAAGCAGGCGGGCACCCAGGGCCACATCCTCCTGCTCACCGTGGCCTCCTCGGAGCCTGAGGCCATGGAGGAGACCTACCGGGCGGCCTTCGGGCGGCTGGGCGCGAATCGGCTGGAGGTGCTCGACATCCGCACGCGGGAGCAGGCCTACGATCCCGCCAACCTCCAGAAGGTCGAGGAGGCCGCGGTGATGTTCTTCACGGGTGGCGACCAGCTGCGCATCACCAGTCAGATTGGAGGCTCGCCGCTGTTGGAGCGCATCCTCGCGCTGCACAAGTCCGGCACCGCCATCGTCGGCACCTCGGCGGGCGCGGCGGCCATGTCCGAGACGATGCTGATCGGTGGTCCCACCAACAAGTCGTGCCTCGCCACGCTGGCCATGGCTCCAGGACTGGGGCTGTTGGAAGGTGTCGTGGTGGATTCGCACTTCGCCGAGCGCGGACGCTTCGGGCGGTTGATGGGCGCCGTGGCGCAGAACCCTCACAACCTGGGCATCGGCATCGATGAGGACACCGCCATCCACGTGACGAATGACGAGGAGTTCGTCGTGCTGGGCTCGGGCGCGGTGTACGTCATCGACGGCTCGACCATCCGCTACACGAACCTCTCCGACCGGCAGAAGGCCGAGCGCATCTTCACCATCCACGACGCGCGGGTCCACGTGCTGGGCCGCGACGATCGCTTCAGCCTGACGGAGCGCAGGCCCATCGCGCCCCCCAAGATCGTTCAGTGAGGCACTCGGACTGGAGCTCAAGCCTCAGGAGGTCGAGATGCCAGTCGCCGCCGCTTCCGCGCGCCGTGGCTTGGAGGCCTTGCGCGTGATGAGCACCACCGCCGCGAGGATGGCCGTCATGGCCAAGAAGGCATGGGGCCCCGGCGTCTCGCCGCCCAGGCCCAGGCCGAGCAGCATCGCCACCAGGGGGTTCACGTAGGCGTAGCTGGTGGCGATCGCCGGGCGCGCGTTGCGCAGCAGGTAGCCATACGCGCTGAACGCCACGAGCGAGCCGAAGCCAATGAGGTACACGAAGGAGAGCAGGGCGCGGGTATCGGGCAGGTGCGTCATCCGCTCGCCTACGGCGAAGCTCAGCCCCACCAGCATGACCCCCGCGCAGATCATCTGCGTCGCGGTGGTCATCAGCCCCGGTGGCATGGAGGGGCTGCGCCGGCCCCAGACGGAGCCGTACGCCCAGCTCAACGGCGCGAACAGGAGCGCGAGCACGGGCAGCCCCTGGTGGCCCAGCTCACCGCCCTGGTTCAGCAGGACGATGCCGAAGAAACCCAGCCCTAGGCCCCAGCGCTCGGCGCGGCCTGGCCACTGGCCGTCGGAGAGGCCGCCAAAGAGCGCCGCCCACAGCGGCATGCTGCCCACCACCAGCGCCGCGACGCCCGAGGGCACCGACTGCTGCGCGAACGCCACGCACCCGTTGCCGATGACGAGCAGCAGCAGCCCGGTGAACGCCCCCGCCTTCCACTGCTCCCGCGTGGGCGCCGCCATGCCCCGCAGCCGCAACACCGCGTAGAGGATGGTGCCTGCCACCGTGAAGCGCAGGCCGCCCATCATCAGCGGGGTGAAGCCGCCCACGAGCGTCCAGCGGATGGCCAGGTACGTGGAGCCCCAGATGACGTACAGCGCGAAGAGACAGAAGACGATCCAGCCCTTACGCGGGTCCGCAGGAGTGGACTCGGCGTGGAGCGCGGCGGTCAGTGAGGGAGCGGTCGAGGACACGGCGCGGCTCTTCTAACGTGTCCGATCCTTCTGTGCGATGTGTGCGCCTGTCCTAGAGCACAGTGCCGCTCCGGCGTGGCCAGCACAGCAGGCGTGCGGCCTCCCTAGAGCGGGTAGATCTTCAGCCCGGACAGCCGGCACATCTCGTAGATGACGTCCATGCGCTCGAAGAGGGGCTGGGGCTCCAGGAGCACGCGAGCCTCCACGCGGCCCATGCTGAGCAGGTCCACCTCGCCCTCTTCCACCATGTGGTAGATGGCGTAGTTGGCCCGGACGAGCGCGCGGCCCCCTCGGGGCAGCTCCACCTGGACGTTCGTGTACAGGTGACGGCAGGCGTACGGCACCGTGGCGTGGGTCCGCATCAGGGTGGTGACGCACTCCTCCAACTGGCCGCGCGAGGTGCAGTGCATCAGTGCCACCGGCACGTTCTGCACGAGGTTCTCCCGGGGGATGAGCCGGTACTGGCCCGTGTCGGTGAAGCAGCGGGGCCAGTGCTCCAGCGGCCCGTCGTCCAGACACGTGGCGTACCGGTACAGCAAGGACTCCGCGATGTGGCGGATCTCGAAGGCGTCGTCGTACATGGACCCCCATCTCATGCCACCTGCGCCGGGTGTTCAATCGTGGAGAGCCCGGAGGAGGGGCAGGGGGCCTGTTGTAGGTCCTCCGGGCGGCTGGCTGCCTGCCCTGCGAACCGGGATTGAACCGCCCTGGAGACCTCCTTAGACTTTTGGAGGATTCCTGGAGCGTGATCAACGGATGTCGGAAGAGCTAGGCGAGCGCGAAAAGGAAGTCCTGCGAGCGGTCGTGCAGGAGTACATCACCACGGGCGGCCCTGTTGGCAGCCAGCACTTGAGCCGCAAGGCCGAGTTCGATGTCTCCTCGGCCACGCTGCGCAACGTGCTGGCGGACCTGGAGGAGCTCGGCTTCCTGGAGAAGCCCCACACCTCCGCGGGCCGCGTCCCCACGGACCGGGGCTACCGGTTCTACGTGGACACGATGGTGCGCCTGAAGGATCCGGCACCCAAGGATCGTGAGCTCATTCACGCGGGGCTCGTCCAGGAGAGCAACCTCGGGGACATCCTCCACGAGGCCAGCCGGATTCTGCACTCGCTCACCCGGCATGCCAGCGTGGTGCTCACGCCGCGCCCGGAGGCCGCGGTGTTCTACCGCGTGGAGTTCGTCCGGCTGCGAGAGGACCGGGTGCTGGCGGTGCTGGTGGGGCCCAATGGCCAGGTGCAGAACAAGGTCATCACGGTGGACTTCCCCATCACCTCGGACGAGCTGCTCAAGGCGTCCAACTACCTCTCGGAGCTGCTGCGCGAGGTGCCGCTGGAGGAGGCCCGCGAGCGCATCCGCCAGGAGATGGACCAGGAGCAGGCGCTCTACAACGCGCTGACGGCCAAGGCGCTCAAGCTGGGCGCGGCCGCCACGGATCTGCAGACGTCCGAGTCCGGGCGCGTGCGGATTGAAGGCACGGGCTCGTTCCTGGAGCAGCCCGAGTTCGCGGACGTGGAGCGCATGCGCGCGCTGTTCCGGACGCTGGACGAGAAGCACAAGCTGCTGTTGCTGCTGGACCGGGTGCAGCGCGCCCGGGAGATGCAGATCTTCATCGGCGCCGAGAGCGAGTTCTCCGCGCCGGGCGAGCTGACCGTGATTGCCAGCCCGTACGGCAGCCGCGAGGCGGTGCTCGGCACGGTGGGCGTCATCGGCCCCACGCGCATGAACTACCAGCGCATCATTCCCCTGGTGAACTTCACCGCCCAGGTGCTCTCGCGGGTGCTGGAGCAGAGCTGAGTGTCAGTTCGAGGCTCGTGCGGGCAGGGGCGCGTCGGACATGCGGCCAACCCCTTGAATCGACAAGTGTGAGTCTTCGCCGCACACGATGGGCCCATGCACCGCCGTTTCAAAAGTCTCACTGGTGAGACTTGGCCGCCTGTCGGCTCCCGGCTCTGCTCCGGAAGAGGACTGAACTGCCAGAGGGGAAAGCCGCTTCCTTCCCAAGATCGCACTCGGGAGGGAGGCGGCGGGAATCGAACCCGTATCAAGGCGGAAGCAAAACCCAAGCAGGTCTCGCTGTTACCAGCTAACGACTTGAGCTCACACCGCATCGTTCCCTCGCTCCGTCCCCGTCTCGTCCCATCTCGTCCCGCTCAATTCCCCGCTGGAGGGTCACACTGGGGGCACATGCAATGCCCCTCCCGCATCGGCCAACAGAGCGGGCATGCAGATGGGCACCGCTGCGACCCATATGCGCGCTCCACAGGCGAGGGGCTGGCCTTGATTTGTCGGCGGCGGCAGGCTCACCTGGGCCGCCCGTTTCAGGTAGTGGAGGGTTCGTGAGGCGCGATTACAGGGACTGGTTGCGGAGTCAGGGCTATGACGATGGCACGATCAACAACCAGCTCTACCGCGTCGCGCGAGTTGAGGAGCACTACGGCGAGCTCGATGGCCACTATGACAGTGACCGGATGGAAACCCTGATCGAGCAGCTGACCTATTCGACGGAGGACCAGCGTCGCGGTCGTCCGAATCCGTCAAAGCTCCCGTTCATCGGCAACGTCCGGAACAACCTTGCCTCCTATAAGAGCGCTGTCCTTTGGTACCGCCGGTTCCGGGGCAGCGGCACGGTTGCGCCCTCGTCTACTTCACCATCGCAGCCAAGTACCGCCTCGCCTCTACTTGCCGCTGCCGCCGCTTCTGAATCGTGGCCCCCACGACGAACCGAGCCCAAGGCCCTGGAGCCACGCGTGGGTCCACGGACCCTCGTAGACTTTCGTCTCGACGGTCACACAGCGCTTGAGGCGATCATCGCGAGTTCGCAGTACCGAACCGTGGCACAGGCGGTCGCCTCGCTGAGCCTCTTCTCGCACCCTCAGACGGTCCGTCAGACGGGAGGCAAGGCGCTCTTCCCGGCGATCCGCAATCCAAGGCGCGTCGGCCAGATTGATGAGCACGAAGGACGAAGGGTCCTCTTGGACGACAACAAGAGTCCCACCGACGCCTTCCTATGGGCCAACGGCCTCAACCGGCGCGGGCGGGATACACAGTTCAATCATGTCTATGCCGCCAGCCTGGACGCAGACGCCTACACGGCCTTGCCCAACATCTGCATGACCCCTGCCTTCATTGCCAAGCTGACTGATACCAGTGACGAGGTGTGTCGGCTGCTCAGGTACCGCAGCTACCAGTTGTATCAGTGGGTCCCGGCAGGGCACACACCGCCGGAACGGCCGGAGGAGTACGAGGCGCTGGAATGGGCTGCCCCCTTGCTGCCCGTCGAAGACGTTCGCTCCACGATGGTTGGCGCAATGGCCCGCAAGCCGAAGAACCGCACGGTTGTCGCGGCGCGAGAGCTCGGATGGCTCTTCGGGTGACGCTTTACCCGCCGCACCTCGCTTACTTGAAAGGACATGGCCATGCGTTTCCGAACTTTCGACGCACTCCTGCACCTGCTCCTTCTCTCGGCCTGCGCAACGATGGATCCGGTCCCGGGAGAGGTGGAGGACCCGAGCCCGAGACTCACCAACCTTCAGCGGGCGGCGCAGTACCCCTGGACGGATGACGGGCATTGCGTGGTGCGAGAAGCCTCCAACGAATGGCCTGTCCTGGCGGAGCAGTGCTTTCACGTTCTCGACCATGACAGGGTCAAGTTCCGCGATGTTACAGGAAAATGCGCTGTCGCCTCTGCGGGTGCGGCTGCCGCGACGATGGGCGTAGGGCTCTGCGTCTTTGCGTCGCCAGCAATCGTAGCTGGAGCGGTGATTGTTATTGGCACCGTGATGGTGGCGATTGCCGTCAAAGAGGGGTTGGATGCGTACGAGCAGAGGGCATCCCGTGAACGTGCGAGGCCCTCGGCGAATCGAAAGCCCAACCTCAAGAAACAACCCGACCCCAAGGGAAGCCCGGAGCCGGTTTCCCCGCCGATTCCCTCGCCAGAGGAAAAGCAGCGCTGGCGCCAGACCTGTAGGGATCACTACGTGGCATGCAAAGAGTTCTTCGCAGGAGAGAAACAGCGCCGCGTGTGGGGAGAGAGCCAGTGTCAGTCATGCATGGATCTCTGCATGCGTGATGGACAGTGGCCGGATCAAGCAAACGACCACCCTTGCCCAGGAGGTTGACGGTGCGGACTACGCGCAAGGATTGGTGGCAGAGCGTTGCAGATCGTCGCGATGAACTCCTGGTCAAGCTCTACAAGGCGAAAGCGCCGTATGCAGAGCTGAAGCGGGCCGTGTTGGCACAAGAAAAGGATCTGATCCGCGAAGCGAGAACGCGCCGCGAACGGCTGCACCTCCAGCAGATCACGGCGAAACTGATCATCACCGAGGCTTACGGCGAGGGTGCGGAGTGGGACGAATTCGGAGCGCTCTTAAGGCGCTGCGAGCGGCTCGGCTACGCGGACATTACCCACCGGATCCATGTGGCGTGCCTCTTTGTCCAATCGTTGCCCCGCTTCCCAGTGCGAGCCCGCCAAGCGTTCGCCATGCTTGAGGAAGTAGAGGAGATGCTAAAGCACATCCGCAAGAGTCACTACCTACGTAGAGAAGGGATGCAAGGCATAGCCCACTCGCGCGCGGTAGCGGCAGCAGCAGGCATCACACCGCCGAATTAGAGCGGGCACACGGGCCCAGCGGCCAGTGTCCGACGCGCGAGGGCTCCCTGGAGGCGGCGGGAGCGGGGCAAGGCACCCGGAAGGGGGCCCTTGCGCTTCCTCCGCACACGCACCACCTCGACGGGGTGAAGGCCGAGGAGTCGGGTCAGCCCTTCCATGCGAAACGTCTCCGCCATGTGCTCTGAGACGAGTACCTCATCACCGTGGCCCCTGACGAAGTCGCCGAGGCCCCGGCCGTACAATTCCAACTCGGCGCGGTAGGGTGGCAGCCATGTCAGCATCCCTCTGGTCTTGCCGCACTGCGGGCATGGGGGCGGGTCTCCTCGGTTGACAGGCCCAGCCTTATCGAACTGAGTGTCGTGAGGCCCCCACACATCCGCCTCAAGCACGAAGAAGCGCGGGTCAGGTGGCAGGTCCGCAGCCATTGGGAAACCTCAGCTCGGTTCTTCGAGCACGTCTTGGAGCGCTGCTGAAGTGCTGTGGGCATTGTCACCACTGAACTGTGCCAGAGCTGCAGGCCACGGAAGTGTTGCGGAGGGGGCTCGGGCGGGCCTAAGCGGGGCCCATGAATCCGACCCCCGACAGCCCCCGCAAGCTGGCCATGTTGGCCCTGGGGGCGTTGGGCATCGTCTACGGGGACATCGGCACGAGCCCCCTGTACGCGCTGCGCGAGTGCTTCACGGGGACCCACGGTATCCCCCCCACCCACGCGCATGTGCTGGGCGTGCTGTCGCTCATCTTCTGGGCGCTCTTCGTCATCATCTCGGTGAAGTACCTGCTGTTCGTCATGCGCGCGGACAATCGCGGCGAGGGTGGCATCCTGGCGCTCATGGCGCTGGTGATGCACCGGCCCCAGGGCATGAAGGAGCCTCGCCCGGGCCGGCCGCTGCTGTGGATGCTGGGCCTGTTCGGCGCGGCGCTGCTGTACGGGGATGGGCTCATCACTCCGGCCGTGTCCGTGCTGGGCGCGGTGGAGGGCCTCACGGTGGCCGCCCCGTTCTTCGAGCCCTTCATCCTCCCCATCGCGCTGATCATCATCGTGGCGCTCTTCCTGGTGCAGCGGCATGGCACCGGCGGCATCGGCATCGTGTTCGGGCCCGTCATGTGCCTGTGGTTCGTGGTGATTGCCGTGCTCGGGGTGAAGGAGTTGGTGATCAACCCGTCCGTGCTGTGGGCATTGTCTCCGCTGCACGGCGTCCGCTTCCTGAGCGAGAACGGGCTCCAGGGGTACCTGGTGCTGGGCGCCGTCTTCCTGGTGGTGACGGGCGGCGAGGCGCTCTACGCGGACATGGGCCATTTCGGCCGCCGGCCCATCCGGCTGGCGTGGTTCGCGCTCGTGCTGCCGGCGCTGATGCTCAACTACCTGGGGCAGGGGGCGCTGCTGCTGAGGGATCCGGAGGCGGCGCGCAATCCCTTCTTCCTGCTGGCCCCCAAATGGGGGCTCTACCCGCTGGTGGCGCTGGCCACGGTGGCCGCGGTCATTGCCTCCCAGGCGCTCATCTCCGGCGCCTTCTCGCTCACGCGGCAGGCGATGCTGTTGGGCTACTGCCCGCGCATGGAGGTGGTGCACACCTCGGCCGAGGAGAAGGGGCAGATCTTCCTGCCCGGGCTCAACTGGGCGCTGATGGTGGGCGTGGTGGTGTTGGTGCTGGGCTTCCGCTCCGCCAACGCGCTGGCGGGGGCCTACGGCATCGCGGTGACGGGGACCATGGGCATCACCACGATGCTCACCTATGTGGTGGCGCGGGAGCGCTGGGGCGTGCGGCGGGCGCTGGCCCTGCCCATGGCAGGGGTGTTCTTCGTGGTGGACCTGGCCTTCTTCGGCGCCAACGCGGTGAAGGTCGCCGAGGGCGGGTGGTTCCCCTTGGTGCTCGCGGTGAGCATCTTCACGCTGATGACGACGTGGAAGCGCGGGCGCGAGATTCTGGGGGCCAAGATGCGCGCGGCCAGCATGGACCTGAAGGACCTGCTGGAGAGCCTCCAGGGCGCGCACCCGCCGCTGCGCGTGCCGGGCACGGCGGTGTTCATGACGAGCCACCCGGAGGGCACGCCGTCCGCGCTCTTGCACAACCTGAAGCACAACAAAGTGCTGCACGAGCAGGTGGTGCTGTTGACCATCCTCTTCGAGGATGTGCCGCACGTGCCTCCGGAGGAGCGGGTGGAGGTGGAGAAGCTGGAGCAGGGCTTCATTCGAGTCATCGCCCGCTACGGCTTCATGGACAGCCCGAACGTTCCGGACATTCTCAAGCGGGGCCGGGAGCAGGGCCTGCAGTTCCAGTTGATGAGCACCTCGTTCTTCCTCGGGAGGGAGACCCTGATTCCCACGAAGCAGCCGGGGATGGCGCGGTGGCGCGAGCACCTGTTCGCGTGGATGAGCCGCAACGCGCGCACGGCCACGGCGTTCTTCCGGATTCCGCCCAACCGCGTGGTGGAGCTGGGCGCGCAGGTGGAGCTGTAGCCGCGCTCAGTCCGCTCGGGTGAGCTGGAGCTGCTGCTCCTGCCCATCCGAGCGTTGGAGGCGGAGCTGCACAGGGGAGCCTGGGGCGCCCTTCGTGCGCTGCTCGGCCTCCTGCCGGCTGCGAATCACCAGTCCATCCACCGCCAGCAGCCGGTCTCCCACGCGCACTCCGGCATGGGCTGCCGGGCCATCCGCCTTCACCCACGCCACGGACACCCAGCCGCGCTCCTCGCTGAAGCTCGCGCCGATGGTCCCGGACGCGGTCTTGCGCGCCGTCACCAGAACGTCTCCCAGGTCCACCGCCTCACCCGAGGCCGTCTTCACCGTTCGCGTCACCGGCTGGCCATCCGCCGAGGCCCACGCCCGCACGGTGTGCGGTCCGGGCTTCACATCCTTTAAGAGGAAGCGTCCGTCCGGCCCGGTCTGGGCGTCGCTGCTCCCGGAGAGCTGCTTGTCCAGGTAGATGGAGACGCCCTCGGCCGGGGTGTTGCTGCCGCTCCACACCGCGCGCCCGGTGATGGAGGCGGAGCCGCCCGTGAGCGGCACTTCGAGCTCCGTGCTCTGGCCGGGCGATAGCGTCACCTGTGCCTCGCCCGTGCGCCCGTCCGTGGTGCGAACGCTCACGCGCAGGGGCAGGGCCGGGGCGTCGTACAGCGCGAAGGTGGTGCCTGAGAAGGTGCGCTCCGGGTTGCCGCGCTCCAGCCACGGCAGCACCGAGCCATCCGCCTGGAGCAGCTGGAGCGAGAAGCCCGTGGGCGCCGCTCCGCTGCGAGCCACCACCCGGCCTCGGAGCGTGGCCGCCGGGCGCAGGTGGACGGTGACCTCGGTGTCTTCGCGGGCTCCAGACAGCTCGCCCACCCGGCCCGCGTTGTGCGCGATCAGGTCCAGCGGAGCCGCGTTGGGCCCGCGTGGTGGGAAGATGAAGTGGCCTTCCTCGTCGGCTTCGACGGGAAGGGCCATGGCGAAGTCTCCGCGCTGGATCGCAACTGTCGTGGCGTAGGGGCTCGGGGCGCCAGAGGGCTCCAACACCGTGCCCCGCACGCCCTGATCATCCGAAAGCGACAGGTCCTGTACCACCGCCGCACCCACGGGCACCGTCACCGACAGGTCGTCCTCGTGCGAGAAGACGTAGCGGGCGCCCGGGTTCACCGCCACGAGGCGGTAGACGCCCGCGGGCAGCTCGAGCTGGTAGCGGCCCTCCGCGTCCGTGTCCGTATAGGTGAACTCCCCGAAGCTGCCGCTCTTGGACTCGGCGCGCACCAGCGCGGGCTGCGTCAGAGGAGCGCCGGAGGCCTGCCGGACCTGTCCCTGCACGATGCCCGTCTCCGCCAGGGAGAAGTCCACCTGTGCCGCCGAGCTCGGCTTCACGTCCGCAGGTTTCTTTATCCAGTGCTCGGTCTGCTCTCGCCGGGCCGCCACCACCGTCGCGCCCAGCTCCAGCCCTTCGAGCCGGTATGACCCATTCGCGTCCGTGCGGGTGGAGCGCTCCAGCCCCGAGAGGCCGCGCATCCGAGAAGCCTTCACGTAGGCTCCCGCGATGGGCCGGGCCTCCAGGTCGGTCACCCGGCCCTCCACCACGCCGGTTCCGTCTAGCTGGAAGTCCACCGTGAGCTGTTGGCTTGGAGCGATGACGAGCGCCTCGCGCAGCGCGCTCGTGCGGCCCGGAGCCACCACCACCACGTCATAGTCACCCGGTGGCAGTTCCAGCGAGTACCGCCCATCCGAGCCCGTGGTGGCCGAGCCCACTTCGCCCGCCTGATTCGAGGGACTGGCTGTCAGCCGTGCACCTGCCACGGGGGTTCCCTCTGGTGTGGCCGTCACCGTTCCCAGCAGGCCACTTCGAGCTCCCAGGGTGATGCGCAGGTCCTTCAACGTCTCGCCGGGGGCCACCTGGAGGACGTGGGGGAGGCGCCCCAGGCGCTCTCCCTGCCGGGCCGCCAGGACATAGGTGCCGTTGGACACCTCCAGCGAGAAGCCGCCCCCGGAGCCCGTGGTGGTGCGAGGGACCGTGTGGCCACCCTGGGCCAGCACCTCCGCGCCCGTGACGGGCTGACCGTCCTCGCCCACCACGAAGCCCTCGAGGAAGCTCGAGGCCCACAGCTGGACCTCCAGCTCACCCGGCGAGGGCACCGTCACGATGCGCATCGAGCGCTTGCTGAACCCCACCGCCGAAGCCGTGAGCGCGTAGCGGCCCGGTGCCAGACCGGAGAAGGTGAAGCGGCCCTGGGGATCGCTCGTGACGAGCGCCGTTTCTTCTGGAAGCGTCACGGCCTGAGAGCCGGCCCACACAGCCTCCATATAAGGATGGAGGGAGAGCTCCGCGAGCGGCACGGGCTCGCCTCGGCCCGCGGCAATGACTCTTCCCCGAAGCTCTGCCCCTGCTGGGAGCGTGAGCTCCACGAGCGTCTCCGCCTCGCCCGACGGCCGGGCCACCTCCCGGCGCGCGGCGGCATGGCCCTGCGCGGAGGCGCTGATCAGATAGACGCCGGGAGACGCGGGCAGCCGCACCGAGCCGTCTTGGCCCGTGGTTCCTTCGCTCGCCCGGCGCCAGGCCGGCTGTCCCGTTCCATCCTCCGCCTCGCGCAGGTAGGTCTGGACGCGAGCCCCTGTGACTGGCTGGTTCGAGGCCACCACGCGCACGCGGAAGGCACCCTCCGAGGGAGCCGCTGGAGTCTCCAGGGGCTGTGTGGCGCCCGGGGCCGAGGAGCCGGAGGCGCGGGAGCTTCCAGAAGAGGAGGGGACCGAGGCGCTGGGGGCGGACGCATGCGCCTCTGGGGCGTCAGCAGCGTGCTTGGGTCGCCACCAGAGCAGCAGCGCGGCCACAATCCCCAGGATGAGCGCGAGGACGAGGGGGGAGCGAGAACGGTTGGACACGGCGCTTCACTCTCCAGGCTGCGGCCGGTGGGGGACCGGTTGGAGCCAGAGCGTAGGCCGAGAAGGCCGAACCTCGAAATGGAAGTGCGCCCTTTCAGTGCGCCGGCGTTTCCGGCACGAGCGCGGGCGCGTACACGCGGAGTGCGGAGGGGACGACCTCGAAGCGCATCGGTGTATGGCCGATGAGCTCGCCGTCCGCGTTCACCTCCTGGACGGGCTCGGCATCCACCTCGAGCCGCGAGGTCCGCAGGTACGTCACCGCCGGGTGATCCACGTGATGGCCGCTGCGCAGCGATAGCGCCACACGCGCCAGCGTGGCCACATCCGCGAGCTGTCCCAGCCCGGTGCCCTCGCGCCCCGAGTCCGCCGAGGGCGCGGTGATGGCGTACACGTGCAGGCGGCGATCATCGAGCGCCGCATCCGGCGCCACCATGTTGCCCGCACCGTGGTAGCGCCCGTTGCCCACCACGAGCTGCAGCACATCCAGCTCCAGCGCCTGCTCGTCGGTCTTGAGCCGCACGTGGAACGGTTGGTGCTCGAGCAGCTGCGTGGCGGCAGCCACGGGATAGGCAAGCTTGCCCATCTTCTGCTTGAGGCGCTGGGTCAGCCGCTTGGCGATGGCCGTGGCCAGCCCGAGGCTCGCCGCATTGAGGAAGGGTCGCCCGTTGGCCAGCCCCACGTCCACCCGGGCCGTATAGCCCTGGACGATGACGTCGCAGGCCTCCTCCACCGAGGCGGGAATGCCCAGCGAGCGCGCGAAGTCGTTGCCGGTACCGAGCGGCACCACCCCGAGCGTCACATCCCGGCCCAGCAGATGGCTCACGGCACAGCTCACCGTGCCATCGCCCCCGCCTACCAGGATGCGCCGGGCGCCCTGGGACACCGCCTCATCCAGCACCCTCTTCAGGTGACGGAGCTGGGACAACGCGTGGGTGGAGAGCAGCGGCACACCGCGAGCAGTGAGCGCCGCCCGGGCCTCCTCGAAGGCCTCCTTGCCCGTCCGAGACTTGGTGTTCACCACCAGCACGGCCGGCCCCTCTTCCAGGGCGCGGCGCCGCGGCGGCGCGATCAAAGCGGTTTCCAGTGAAGCTCCCTCCTCTTCCCGCGCCAAAGATGCGCACGCTTGGCGAGTGAGGACAGGGGACCCAGGGGAGGCAGGGCCGCATGCCTCCCTACCGGGCCCTCTCTCAGCGAGACTCCTCGTCCTCGGGCACCGCGGGCAGCCCCTCCTGGCCCCAGGGCCAGTTGCGGGGAGAAGCCTCGAGGCGGGCGAGCAGCTCCGCCGGATCCTTCAGCAGCACCCGGCAGCCTGCCGCGCGCAGGTCATCCGCGGGGAAGCCCCCGCACAGCACGCCCACGGTGGGCAGGTGGATCTTGCCAGCGGCCAGCGCGTCATAGGGCGTGTCGCCCACCACCACGGTGGCGTTCACGTCCGGCTTGCCGAGCCGCTTCATCGCCGCCTCGAAGATGTCCGGGTGCGGCTTGCTCTTCTCCGCATCGTCCTTGGAGGTGGCCTCCTCGTAGAGGCCCTCGATGCGGCAGATCTTCACGTAGTGCTTCAGCTCCTCCGCCTTGGCGCTGGAGGCCAGGGCCACCTTGACGCCCTCCTTGCGCAGCCGCTGGAAGAGCTCGCGCACCTTGGGGAAGGAGCGGATCTTCGGGAGGAAGTCCTTGAGGAACAGCTCGGAGCGGTACGTGTCCAGCTCCTTGCCGAAGCGCTCCAGCTCCTCGTCGTTGAAGAAGACGGGGATCAGCTGATCCGCGCCCTTGCCAATCTGGCTGCGCACGTGCGCGAAGGGCACATCCCTGCCGAACTCGAGAAACGCCCTGCGCCAGGCCTCGGCATGCTCATCCACCGAGTCCACCAGCGTCCCATCCACGTCAAAGATGACGTTCTGCACCATGCCGCCGTACCTCCGCCCACGGAAGGTGGGAACGGGCGGCCCGGCAGGCAAGGCAGAGCGCTACTTCTGCTCGGAGTTCACCAGTGTCTTCGTCTGCACGTCGTAACCCTCGGGGGCAGCGAGGGTGAACGTGTCGTTGGGCAGGGCGGGGTTGAGTTCGACCTTCGAGAGCGTCGTCTCGCCGGCCTTCTCCCCCTTCACCCAGCGTGTGAGCTTCTGGGGGACGCAGAGCTTGAGCGCCTCGTCGCAGTGCTCCTCCTCCACGCGGGTCTCGATCACCGTGCCGTCGGGCAGGCGGGCCTGGCGGCCGAGGAAGTCCAGGGTGGGCCAGCGCAGGGTGTACGTCACCTGCAGGCTCTCCGTGGGTGACTGCGCCACCTTGCCCGTCACCTCCACGGCCTCCGGAGCGCGCGGGTGCGAGGCCCGCTTCGCGCTCAGCTCCACGGGCAGCAGCGGGGCGCGGAAGCCCTCGGGGGAGAAGGGCGCGAACGTCTCCGTGAGGAAGCCGGCGCGCTGCTCGGGGGCCAGCTCGTTCTTGAAGGTGGTGAAGCGCTTGTCCGCGTCGCTCTGCTCGAAGAGGCGCTCGCCGTCCCACGAGAAGGTGCGCGAGAAGGGGGCGCCCAGCGAGCCCAGCATCTTTTGCGGCGCGCGGTAGGCGAAGCGGAAGGACAACGGCTCGGCGCCCACCTCGCTCATGCGCCCCTCCAGCCGGTAGCTCCTCAGCCGGGCATCGCGCTCGGAGAGGCGCTGCTTCACCTCGTTCACGAGGTGGGTGGAGTCCTGCTGCTTGCTGCAGCCCGCGAGGACGGCCAGGGTGAGGAGCAGGAGGCGGGTGCGCATGCGGAGGGGCCGGGGAAGCAGGAGGTGGAAAAGAAAGAAGGCCCCACTGTCGCCAGGGGGCCTTCTGAACAGTCCGTTGCTGCGAACGGGCTTACTTGACGGCGACGCCCACCGCGGAGGACTGGGTCACGCCGATGATGCCGCCGGCCAGGGCGTACAGGCCGTGACGCGGGGTCGTGCCGGCGCCCTTCAGGTCCAGCTTGGAAGCGCCCATGGCCTTGGCCTCGGCCACCAGGAGCTTGTTCACCACGGTGTCGAGGTCGCTCTGGACCAGGTCGACGATGTGGAAGATGGCGGTCAGGCCCAGGGCGTTCGCCTGGACCACGGCAACGGCCTCGCCACCGTTGGCGGCAATCTCGGCGCCCGAGACAACGGCGCTCTCGACGCTGGTGCAAGCGACGAGGCTGGACGCGGCAACGGCGGACAGAATGGCCTTCTTCATGTGTATTCCCTCCCGGAATGATGGCTTGTGAAGCTGTGGGACCGACAGTGCGAGCCCACTGTTGAGTGGTTGCCCCTCAAGCGCGGCGCGTTCGTAGCAGATGCTCGCAGAGAGTCAAGATCAGTTCAGAACAGATTCCCCTTTTTCCCGGGTCCGGTGCGCGCGTTGCAAAGGCAGGAGCCCCTTGGTACCCACCGTGTAGGCACCTCATGGAGACTGTCACGGTCCGTCCCGCCTCGCGGCTCTGGCTGCACCTGCTGCTCTTCGCGCTGACGGTGGTCACCACCTACTTCAGCGCGATGGGCCAACTGTCCGCAGGCGAGGGAGACCTGGGGTGGTGGAACTCGGGCTCGCTGGCGTTCAGTCTGGCGCTGATGGCCATTCTGGGCTCGCACGAGATGGGCCACTACGTGCTGGCGCGGATCCATAAGGTGGACACGAGCCTGCCCTACTTCATCCCCATGCCCATCGTGGGCGCGGGGACGCTGGGGGCGGTGATTCGGATCCGCGGGCGGATTCCCCACCGCAACGCGCTGGTGGACATCGGGGCGGCGGGGCCTCTGGCGGGGCTGGCCGTCGCGCTGCCGCTGCTCTTCTGGGGGCTGGGCCACTCACAGGTGGTGGACTCGCCGTCCCTGGCGAGCACCTCCTTTCCGGGCGAGGGCTCCTTGTGGGTGCTGCTCCAGAAGCTCTTCGCGTGGGCCATGGAGACGCTCACGCACGCGGCGCCCGCGGCGGAGCTGGAGCCCGTCAAGCAGGCGCACATCATCTTTGGCGACAGCCTGTTGATGCAGGGGCTGACGTGGCTGGCGGTGGGCCCGCTGCCGGAGGGCAAGGACGTGCTGGTGCACCCGGTGGTGATCGCCGGGTGGTTCGGGCTGCTCGTCACCCTGCTCAACCTGATGCCCATCGGTCAGCTGGACGGGGGCCACCTGACGTTCGCGCTGTTCGGGCCGCGCGCGCAGTGGGTGGGCAAGGCCTTCGCGCTGGTGCTGCTCTTCGTGGTGGTGTTCATCTCCGCCTTCTGGGCGGTGTGGCTGCTGGTGGCGAGCAAGCTGGTGGGCTTTGGGCACCCCGAGGTGGTGGAGCCGCAGGCGCCCCTGAGCCGGGGACGCAAGTGGATCTGCGCTCTGTGCTTCGTGGCGCTGATCGGCTGTGCCATGCCCGTTCCTCTGCGGCAGGTGTTCTCATGAGGTACCTCTGCGATGCGTGCGAGCGGCTCGCGCCCCCGGCGGCCTTCCGGGTGGAGCTGAACGTGCTGGTGATCACCTGCGCGCGCTGTGGCCAGGAGACGCGTGCGCGCCCCGAGGAGGCGCTGGTGGCGGCCGTGGCGGAGACGAACGCCGAGTCCCCTGCCGCGGTCCCCGCGCCTCGGAGCAACACCGCGCCGGCGCTGAAGGTGGTGGCGCTGCGGCCCTCGGAGGAGCGGGTGCGCGAGGCGGCGGCGCTGGCGCGCTCGGAGGATCCGTTCGCGGTGCCTCCGGGCTTCTGTCCCAAGTGCATCGCGGTGCGCAAGGAGGGCGCGGAGTCGTGCGCCGCGTGCGGGCTGGTGTACTCGAACTTCGATCCCAACGAGCAGCGGCCGTCCGAGGAGCTGCGGGCCGCGTGGCTGTCGGTGCTGGAGCGGTGGGACGATCGCGACGCGCATGACCGGCTGGTGTCGCTGGCGCTGGGGCGGGGCGAGCTGGCCGCGGCGGGCCGCCTGTACCGTCTCCGGCTGGCGCAGGCGCCGGATGATCTCTACGCGCAGCGGGGGCGGGACGAGGTGGTGCGAGTGGCCTCCGCCTCGCCCGTGGCCTTCAAGGCGGCGCCCCCGCCCGCCGGGTCGAACAAGGCGCAGGTGGTGGCGGCGGTGCTCCTCTTCATCACGCTGCTGGTGCTGGGCTTCTACCTGTTCCGCCAGTTCCAGATGTCGTTCGGCGGGGGGGACTGAAGGTGCGCGACGCCCACGCCATCAACCTCTCGTGGCTGCTGAGGCTGCGGTGGGGGCAGGTGGTCGGGCAGGGGGCGCTGGTGCTGCTGGCGCACCTGGGGCTGGGCATGCCGCTGCCGCTGGTGCCGCTGTTCGCCACCGTGGGCGTGGCGGCGGCGAGCAACATGGCGCTGGGGCTGTGGGCCCGCCGGCAGAGGGACATCCAGGAGTGGATGCTCTGTGCGGTGATGGCGCTGGATGTGGTGCTGCTCACGGTGCTGCTGGACTTGAGCGGCGGTCCGTTCAACCCGTTCAGCACGTTGTACCTGGTGCACATCGCGCTGGCGGCGGTGGTGCTGCACGCGCGGTGGACGTGGGCACTGACGGCGCTGGCGCTGGGGTGCTTCGGGGCGTTGTTCGTCCGGCACCTGTGGATCCCCGGCCGACAGGCTGGGAGCGGGCATCACCACATCGATGATGTGCCGCTGCACCTGGAAGGGATGTGGGTGGCGTTCGGGCTGGCCTCGGGCTTCATCGTCTACTTCGTGCAGCGGGTGACGCGGGCGCTGGCCGAGCGCGAGGCCGAGCTGGTGGCCGCGCGCGCGGTGACGGCTCGGAACGAGAAGCTGGCGGCGCTGGCCACACTGGCGGCGGGCGCGGCGCACGAGCTGTCCACGCCGCTGTCGACCATCGCGGTGGTGGCCAAGGAGCTGGCGCGGCGGGCGGAGCTCTCTCCCGAGGGCCGGGAGGACGCGGAGCTCATTCGCCAGCAGGTGGGCCGGTGCCGCGACATCCTCGCGCAGATGGCGGCCGATGCGGGGGCCAGCCGGGGTGAGGCCTTCGTCTCGGTGGCGCCCGCGGCCCTGGTGGAGCAGGCGCTCGAGGGGCTGCGGGGCCGGGAGCGCGTGAAGGTGGAGGCGGATGGGCGCTGCCGGGAGGAGCCGGTGTCCCTGCCCGCGCGGGCCCTGACGCATGCGATTCGAGGCGTGGTGAAGAACGCGCTCCAGGCCTCGGCGGAGACGGCGCCAGTGCGGCTGGGACTGAGGCGCGATGAAGCGGGCTGGCGGCTGTCGGTGGAGGACGAGGGCGTGGGCATGCCGGCGGAGGTGCTGGCACGCGCGGGAGAGCCCTTCTTCACCACGAAGCCGCCCGGGGAGGGCATGGGGCTGGGGCTGTTCCTGGCACGCGCGGTGCTGGACCAGCTCGGAGGGCAGCTGGAGGTGCGATCGGCACCGGGGAATGGGACGCGGGTGGAGCTGACGTGGCCGGCCGAGCGCCTGCGACAATTTGCCCGGTTGTCCTCGGAGGCGGGTGGGGCGAGCCTCCGGTCTCCGGTTGCTTGAGCCCGGGCCCTCCATGGTGCCTTCGAAAGTCTCCCACGCCCCTTCCCTGCTGCTGGTAGACGACGACGTGGTGTTCCGCGAGCGGCTGGGGCGCGCCTTCCGCGAGCGGGGCTACGAAGTGGTGATGGCGGGCTCGGTGGACGAGGCGCTGGTGGCCGCGCGGCAGGACTCTCCGGAGCTGGCGGTGGTGGACCTGCGGATGCCGGGGCGCGGCGGGCTGGAGCTGGTCCGCGAGCTGCGGGCGCTGGATGCCTCCACGCGCATCCTGGTGCTCACGGGCTACGGCAGCATCGCCACGGCGGTGGAGGCGGTGCGGCTCGGGGCGCTCAACTACGTGCCGAAGCCCGCGGATGTGGATGATCTGCTGGTGGCCCTGGCCCGAGGGATGGGGGAGCCGAGCCCCGCGGTGGGTGAGGACGTCCAGGCGCCTTCGCTGGCACGCGCCGAGTGGGAGCACATCCAGCGGGTGCTGGCCGACTGCGCGGGTAACATTTCGGAGGCGGCTCGGCGGCTAGGGCTCCACCGGCGTTCCCTCCAGCGCAAGCTGCAGAAGTACCCACCGCAGCAATAGGCCCAGGAAGCGTTTCCGGAGGGACAGGACAGCTTCAAGGAGCTGGCCGGGGTGTCCCTTCCGCGCCACTCGTCGGGGGCAGGGCTTGCTCTGGAGGAGAGGCCACGTCAGGAAGGGGCTGCAGTGGCTGGAGGCGTGCCGGGTTGGGCCGCGTACGCATCGCGCGAGAGAGGATGCGCATCGTCCGGATGTCGATCGCATAGGTGGTGACGTTGACGAGCTGATCCGATGACTGGCAGGCCTCGGTGTTCAGGTCGAAGCGCACCAACATGATGCCCTCGGTGGTCGGCGCAGCGGTCACGTTGTAGGACTCACGGCGATGCAGGCACTGCTCCTCGGCAATGGGCGAGCTGCTGGGGGGCGCGTCCCACGGCAAGAATTCATCCATGGCGAGCTGAATCGAGGCGGCCATGTTCCCATCGAGGCGCTGGAGCCCCTCGGACGGAAGTGCGAGGCCCGGAAATTCCACCGCTTCCGCTTCCGCCGCGGAAGCATGCGGGATCTGCCGCAGCGAGGGGCTACAAGAGCAGAGTGCACCGCAGAGCAGGAAAGAAAGGACGAAGTCTCTCATGTGGGTTTGTTTGAACCGGCTCACGGGGCGCGCGCCGCCAGGATGCGCCAGCGAACTGTGTCGACCGCGTACGCCGCTCCTCCGTCCAGGAACGTGGGCCCCCAGGTGCATGCACCGGTGGCCGGTGAGATGATCACCCAGACAAGCTCGCCACGTCCCGGGAACGCTGAGATGTCATAGGACTGCCGCTGTGCCAGACAGATGTCCTGCGCGCTCGCGCCGCGGCCGGGCTCCCTGCCTCTGGGCAGGAAGTCATCCATGGCCAGTTGGATGGCTGCTGCCAGGGTGCCAGAGAGGGTCTTCTGTCCCGTGGCTGGGAGTTCCTCGGGGAACTTGAACCAGGCGGCCTCTTCGGGCGGGACGTAGGCGCTCCGGGGCGCATGGACACAGGCCACGAGGGCACTGCCCAGAAGGATTGGCAATGAGAGGCGCATGGCTCCTCCTGCGGGGGCGGCATGACGGAAGGCGCTCGGGGCGCGGCGATGGAGCCGGTCGGGTCTCACGGTTCTGGGAGAGGGGTCACATAGCCAAAAGGCTTGTCTTCTGCAGGGATGATGCCCACGCGCACCCAGCTCTGGCCGCGGCGCTCGTAGACTTCTCCAGGAAGGGACGTGTCCAGATTGGGGACCAGCTTCTGGATGGTGCATCGCGTGTCGAACTGGATGCGCAGCGGCCAGATCTGCGTGCGAGCCTGTCGATCCCGTTCCGACATGCGCGACCCTGGCCAGGGATGACTGTGGTAGTCGAGCTGGGTGGAAGTACGGCCTCGCTCATCGACGATGTAGCGAGGGGGGTAGCAGTTCTTGCGCTGCGCGGGGCCGATCGCCTCGGTCTTGCCCAGCGGGGAGGGTTTGCTGGCGTAGAAGGCCCCATCACCCAGGGTGTAGATGGCACCGCAATATTCCTGTCCATAGTCCTTCCAGTCGGCGCGCGGGAGTGCCATGACGGCGGGGCAGAGCTGATCGATGACCTCATCGATGTCGCCCGAAGGCTGAATGACCCCCCATGGCCCGCGGACCCAGACAAAGCCATTGTCCAGGACGCCGTAGTCTTGCGCCTCGCCCGCGCTGGCGCCGTTGCTGGGCAAAAGGGACGCGCTGGCACAGCCCAGCACGTTCCACCCCATCATCAGCAGCAGGCTCGCCAGAGGTCGCATCCCGAGGGCTCTAGAGTCGCAGGCGCATTCACTGATTCCTAGCTTTTCACGCTTATCGCATCAAAGGCCCCATCTATGGGTTGGCCATGCCCAACCTACTGAGTAAGGCACATGCGCGCCAGCATGGGGGGAGGTGGGTTGTGGCTGCACGTGGGTTGCCTCGCTCTGGCAGCAACCGGGCAGGGGAGCGATGGGGGAGCGCAAATGACGCGATCTCCCAGGCATGACGGGCTGTTATCTTGTTCCACCGCCTCAATGGATCGAGGCTTGCTCCGATGGCCCTTACGCTCGTCCGCTCGTTCAACGTCGATAACCTGCTCGGCCCAGGAGGCGCGCTCCAGGCCGCGCTGCCTGCGTACGAGCACCGTCCAGAGCAGCTGCAGATGGCGCGCGCCGTGGAGCGGGCCTTCAACGAGCGCAGCTACCTCCTGGCCGAGGCCGGCACTGGCACGGGCAAGACGCTCGCCTACCTGGTGCCCGCGTTGCTGTCGGGGCGGCGGGTGGTGGTGTCCACAGCGACGAAGACCCTGCAGGACCAGATCTTCTTCAAGGATCTGCCGCTGCTGAGGGACCGCATGGACCTGAAGTTCGAGGCCGCGTACCTCAAGGGCCGGGGCAACTACCTGTGCCTGCAGCGCTTCAACGCCTTCACGAAGGATCCGACGTTCGGCTCGCGCGAAGAGGTCGGCTACTGGCCGATGATCCAGACGTGGGCCGGGCGCACGGAGACGGGCGACCGGGCCGAGCTGGAGCTGCCGGAGAACTTCAGCGCGTGGTCGCGGCTGTCGGCGACGGCGGACACGTGCGTGGGGACGAAGTGCCCGCTGTATGAAAACTGCTTCGTAACGCGGATGCGGCGCGAGGCCGAGTCCGCGGACTTGCTGGTGGTGAACCACCATCTGTTCTTCGCGGACCTGTCGCTGCGCGGGGCGGGCGGGCGGCGCAACGAGGGCGTGCTGCCGCTCTACGAGTCCGTCATCTTCGACGAGGCGCATGCGCTGGAGGACGCGGCGAGCGGGTACTTCGGGTGCAGCGTGTCCAACCACCGGCTGGAGGAGCTGTCGCGGGACGCGGTGGCGTCGCTGCCGGAGACGGACTCGCGCTTCACCACGGTGCGGGCGCTGGCGGCGCGGGTGCGCACCCACGCAGAGGTGTTCTTCACGCAGGCGCCTCGGGTGCTGGGGTTGGCGGGGGCCGAGGGCGGCGTGGCGCTGAAGGCGGACCGCATGGCCCAGCTCGCGAACCCGATGGAGCAGCTACGCCAGGGGTTGCTGGCGCTGGGCTCCTTCACCGCGAGCGAGCGCGAGCCGGAGCTGCTGGCCCTGGCGCGCCGGAGCGGGGAGATGGCCGAGGAGCTGACCTTCCTGGAGAAGGCGGAGTCCTCGGACCACGTGTACTGGGCGGAGCAGCGCGGGCGCGGTGTATTCCTGCGGGCGAGCCCCATCGACGTGGCGAAGGAGCTGCGCGGGCGCCTCTACGGCGGGGTGGACACGGTGGTGTTCACGTCGGCGACGATGGCGGCCGATGGCCGCTTCGACTACTTCGCGCGGCGCATGGGCCTGTACGACGACGAGGGCGTGCCGGTGGCGGAGGTGCGGACGCTGGCGGTGGCGAGCCCGTTCGACTTCGAGCAGCAGGCGGCGCTCTACCTGCCCACGCACCTGCCAGACCCAGCGGTGCCCGGCTTCATCGAGGCGGCGTCGGAGGAGATCCTCCGGTTGTGTGAGGTATCCGGGGGCCGGGCCTTCGTGCTCTTCACGAGCCTGCGCAACATGGAGCGGGCGCACGAGCTGACGAAGAATCGGCTGCCCTACCAGGTGCTCAAGCAGGGCGAGCGGCCCAAGCAGCAGCTGCTGGAGGCGTTCCGCGAGATGCCCAGCGTGCTCTTCGCGGCGCACAGCTTCTGGGAGGGAGTGGACGTGCCCGGCGACGCGCTGAGCCTGCTGATCATCGATCGGTTGCCGTTCGCCTCGCCGGGAGATCCGCTGGTAGCGGCGCGCATCCGGCAGCTCGAGTCGCGCGGTGAAGAGGCCTTCGAGCAGTACCAGCTTCCGCAGGCGACGCTGGCACTGCGCCAGGGCTTCGGGCGGCTCATCCGAACGCAGCAGGACCGGGGCGCGGTGGCGCTGTTGGACCGGCGCATCGTGACGAAGCCGTACGGCCGGGCATTCCTCGAGAGCCTGCCGAAGGCGCGGCGCGTGGACAGCATGGACGAGCTGCAGGACTGGTTCCACGGGGACACGAATTGACGGGGGCCTCCGGCCTCGGTGTCACGGGGCCGAGCGCAGACGCAAGCCCACGCGCAGCATCAGGGGTTGGCCAATGGTGTCGATTCCCGCGCGGCCGACGAGGTAGCGCCGGTTGAAGAGGTTCTCCACGGCGGCGAAGAGCTCCAGCCTTTGAACGAGCTGACGGCTCACGAAGGCATCGACCACGGCATAGCCACCCATGCCGCGCTCATTGAGATCGTCCTCGAACTGGGGGCCGGTGACACGCAGTTGCACCGTGGCGGTGAGGAGCGAGGGCTCGTGGAAGGTGACGATGGCGGTGCCCCGGTGCGCCGGATCCTGCGCGAGCTGTTTTCCCACGAGCTCCAGGGCACCCGGGGCCTCACGGACTTCTGAGTCTACGAAGGTATACGCGAGCAGCGCCGTCCACTGGCGTGACACGCGCCAGTCCACGCCGGCCTCCAGGCCTCGCACGCGCGCGCGGCCCAGGTTCTGGCGCTGGCGCTGCGAGCCATCGGGCAGCGGTGCTTCCAGGGTGACGTTGGTGATGGGCTCTTCCAACTCGTTCCAGAAGCCCGTCACCCGAGCGGTCATCCCGGGAAAGGGCAGGGTCTCGAAGCCCGCCTCGCCGCCCACGAGCCGCTCAGCGCGCAGGGCCTCATTGGCGGAGGTGAGCACGGTGCCGACCTGGAAGGGGCGGTAAAGCTCATTGAGGGTGGGCGCACGGAAGGCGCGGTAGCCCGAGGCTCGCAGGGTGAGCCACTCCCGAGGACTGACGCGCACGCCCAGGCGAGGGCTGAGCTGCTGCTCGCTGCGGTCCTCGAAGGTGGTGGTCTCGGCCGCGCCATTGGCCTGCTCGACCCGGCGAGTGCCCTCCACGTTGCGCCAGGTGTCCCAGCGGAGCGCCGCCATCAGCTCTACGGCGGGCGTCACGGTGTAGAGGTCCTGCACGAAGAGACCGCTGAAGCGCTGCGCCCCGCCCGTGCGGCGGAGGGCCGTGGACGTGGGGCTGGCCGTGGGCGGAAAGAGCCGCTCGTCCGACGTGCCTGAGACCCTCCTCAGATCCACGCCTGCTCCGAGCACGTGCGAGCCGCCGAGTGCCCACGTGGGGCTCGTCCACACGAGAGAGCCTCCCTCCTCCTCCGCTGGGACGTCCTGGATGGCCGCGAGCACCTCGGACGAGCGATCCGAGGCAACGCGAGCGCGGCGCTGCTCAAAGCTCACCCTGCGGCCAAAGAGGAGGAGTTCGAAGTTCCCAGCCGCCTCCGTGGAAAGCCGGGCGTTGGCTCCGAGGAGAGCGGACTCCGCACGAGCGGTGGTGAAGGTGGTACCCCCGTTCTGGTTCTCGCGGAAGAGGCCCAGGCGAGCGCCCAGGTGGAGCGAGGGACTGGCTTCCACTTCCACGCGGCCATTCAAGGTGGCGTGGTTGCTGGGAGCCCGCTGATCGATAGCGCCACGCTGACCAGGAGCAACGACCGAATGGCCCTCAGTGGTGAGCAACTCGGTTTCGAGGGCCGCACCCACGGGGCCCCAGCGTTCCGAACCACGAGCCGCCAGTTGTCCCGTGCCAAGCAAGCCATAGGCGGCGTCTGCCTCGAGGCTGGGACCGGTAATCGGACGGGAGAAGAGCTGGACCACGCCGCCAAGCGCCGCGCTGCCATAGAGCGCCGAGCCGCCGCTGGGAACGACTTCGATGCGCTCCAGTCCCAGGCGGGGCAGGGCGCGCCAGTACACCCAGCCGCCGAAGGGATCATTCGCGGGCAGCCCGTCCACGAGCACCAGGCTGCGAGACACACCGGAAGGTGCCAGCCCGCGCAGGTTGAGGCCTTGGGCGGTGGGATCGGACACGAGGCTCGAGGTCCTGCGGAACGTGGCGGCCGAGGGCAAGGTGCGGAGCAGGCTGTCCTGGGTCAGCGTGGGGCTGCGGTCGATCTCGGAGCGAGGGATGACGGTGACGGTCGCGGGCACATCGCGCACGGGCCGTGGCAGCCGCGTGGCGGTGACGACGGTGCCCTGGGCGACCACGGGCTCGTCGGCCGTGGAACTCTCGGCGGCGGGGGCTTCCGCTTCGGTGTCGGGTGGGGTGGCCTCGGCGCTTCCGGCCAGGAGCAGCCAGCACAGTCCGAAAATGGCGCCGAGCCGCCATCCACTGCCGCATTCAGCCATTCGAAGGAGCACAGGTCAGGCGGCCAGCGTCGCGATCAGGTCCGCAAGTTCCTGGGGCTTGGAGAGGAAAGGCGAGTGGCTGGTGTTGAGGTCCCGAACCTCCGTGGCATTTGAGGCGAAGGTGTCGGCATCCGCGATGATGCGATCCTGGACCTTGGGAGTGAGCGCCCGATCCTGCAGGCATCGGATGTAGCTGCGCGGGATCCTGCCCCAGCGCTCCCGGGTAGCACCCGTGGGCTCCAGGAGCGGTAGCAAGGGATCATCCGGTGTGAGCAGGTTGACCGCCGCTTCCGCCTGATCGTCTCGCACGTCACCGTAGAAGGCGTCTTTGACGAGCTTCACGAAGTCGCGGTCCGGGCTGCGCGGATCGAAGCGAGACACTTTCAGCTTGCTGGAGTCGTTGCCGCTCTTCTCGAAAATCTTTGCCACCAGACTGCTCGTGTCTCGATAGTCCTCGTGGAGGGCGATCTTCCCCGCAACGGGCATGTACGCCGTCAGGTAGATCAACTTCTGGAGCTTGGAGGCACGCTGCTCGGCCGCAGCGGTGATCGGAACGCCTCCCATGCTGTGACCCAACAAGGTGAGCGGGCCGTAGCCCGCGGCAAGCAGCTGGTCGATCGCAGTGGTGATGCTGTCGACGTATTGCGCCAAGGTGATGTCGGCCAGAGGCGAAGGCTCTTTCGAGAAAGCCTCGCGGAACTGGGAAGGGTCCGAGGGACGCTGGAGATAGACCTGCGGGAAGCGGGCCAGGAGCCCGTGGCCTGGCAGATCCAACGCGAAGCCGGAGATCCCCTTGGCCGCCAACAGCGGGATGATGCTCGAATAGCACCAGGCGCCATGCCAGGAGCCGTGCACGAGGATGATCGCTCGCCGGCTGGAGGAGGAGCGCGCGTTGTTGTGGGCACAGGCGCTCAGAAACAAGCCGCCGAGTCCGGCGAGCGGTTGGCCCAGGAAAGCTCTTCTCGTTGTTCTCACGAACCTCTCCGCGTCGCGTGTGACCTCGGAGAAAGTCTATCGGAGGTGCCTGGAATGGAGCCGCTGCATCTGGGCTGATGGGGAAGGCTGATGTTCATCAGCGCAAAGTGTAGAGGTAGGCGGCGATATGATGAGGCGGCATTCCGCCCGCTCGCAGGAACCCTTCACCTGTGCTCATGGCGTGCTTCAGTCGTTAGGCCCGGACGTCCTCGGGCAGCTCGAAGCCCGGCCGCAGGCGCTGCAGCGTGAGGGCAAAGGCCTCGCGGTCTTGTGCCTTCTCCAGCGCCGCCTCGGGGGTGATGGCGTTGGCCGACACCAGCCGCTCCAGGTGCTGGTCCAGCGTCTGCATCCCCTTGGTCTGGGCCGCCCGCATCAGCTCGGCGAGCTGGGCCTCCTGGCCCTGGCGGATCATCGCCGCCACGGAGCCGCCTCCCAGGAGCACCTCCAGTGCCAGCACCCGGCCCTTGCTGTCCGCGGCCCGGACGAGCTGCTGCGAGAGCACGCCTGCCAGGCTGTCCGCCAGCAGTCCGCGGATCCGCCCCTGCTCCTGCTCCGGGAACGCGTGGAGGAGGCGCTCCAGGGCGCTCTGCACGCTCAGCGCGTACATCGAGGCCAGCACCAGCACGCCGGAGCTCGCCAGCTGCAGCGCCTCCCGGATGGCGTCCGGCGCGCTCAGGTCGCTCACCAGCACCACGTCCACGTCCTCGCGTGCCGCTGAGCGCAGGCCCGCGGCGAAGCTGGGCGCGTGCGGACCGATCTCCCGGTGCGTCACCTGCGCCTTCGCCGGCTCGTGCACAAACTCCACCGGATCCTCGAGCGTGAGGAGGCTCGCGTACCGCGTCTGGTTGAGGTGATGCAGCATCGCCGCCAGGGTGGTGGTCTTCCCGCTGCCCGCGGGGCCCGTGACGAGCACCAGCCCGCCCCGCCGCTCCGCCAGCTGCCGCATCACCTCCGGCGCGCTCAGCTCCTCCAGGGACTGCACCTTGCTTGGGATGCAGCGGAAGACGGCCGCCAGCCCCGTCGTCTTGTAGAAGTAGTTGGCGCGGAACCGGGCCTTCGTCCCGTACGTGTAGGCGAAGTCCAGGTCCAGCTCCTCGGTGATCTGCAGCTTCTGCTCGGGCGTGGCCAGCTCCAGCAGCATCCCCTCCAGCTCGGAGGCGGTGAGCGGGGCCTCGCGCAGGGGCGTCAGCTTGCCGCGGATCCGCCCCAGCGGCGGGTAGCCGATGCTCAGGTGCAGATCGCTCCCCTTCTCGGCGAGGAGCGCGTCGAACAGGGGAGAGATGCGTGCGCTCATGGTCGTCGCCTCACGCGCTCTTGCGGTCCATCAGCGGCGCCAGCTTCCGTCCGCCCGAGCCCGGCTCGGGTGGCAGCTCCGGCGCGGTGCCCGACACCAGCGCCTCGAGCACCTCGGGGCTCTCCGCGTAGTCCCGGGCGATCTCCAGCGTCGTCTTCCGGGAGCGGACCAGCTCCGCCAGCGCGGCCTCCAGGCGGACGGCCCCCTGCTCCCGGGCGCGCTGCATGAGCGCGGGGAGCTGGGACAGCGCGTCGTCGTGGATGAGGTGGCTCAACCCCACCGAGCCCGGGAGCACCTCGGCCGCCGCCACCAGGCTGCCGCCCGCGGCGGAGGGCACCAGCCGCTGGCTGACGATGAGCCGCAGGTGGGAGCCCAGCGTGTAGCGCACCTGCGCCTGCTCCGAGGCCGGGAACTGGTCGATGATCCGCCTCAGCGTCTTCGCCGAGTTCGGAGTGTTCATCGTGCAGAGCACCAGCCGGCCCGTCTCGCTCGCGGTAAGCGCCAGGCGCACTGTCTCCGCGTCCCGCAGCTCGCCCACGACGATGACATCCGCGTCCTCGCGGAGGGCCGCCTTGAGCGCGCTCGCCACGGAGCGGGTGTTCGTCCCCACCTCGCGCTGGCTGATCAGCCCTCGCTTGCGCGGGTGCACGAACTCCACGGGGTCCTCCACCGTGAGGATGTGCCGCCGCGTCTCGCGGTTGAGGATCTCCACCAGGGCCGCCAGCGTGCTCGTCTTTCCGTGGCCCGATGGGCCTGTGATGAAGACGAGGCCGTGCGCGTAGCGCGTCGCCCGGATGAGCTCCACGGGCAGCCCCAGCGACTCCAGCGACGGCAGGTCCTTGGGGATAAGCCGGAACGAGCCCTTGAGCCCGGAGCGCTGCCGGCAGACGTTGACGCGGAAGCGGCCCTGGGCCTCGCTCTGGAGCGCGAAGTCACAGCTCCCGTCGCGGTCGAACGCGGCGCGCAGCCGGGCCGGCACCTGGGAGAGCACCATCTGCTCCACCCGCTTCGGCGGCAGCGGCTCGCCGTCCGGCTTGAGTTCGCCCGCGACCCGGAACAGCGCGGGCCGCCCCGAGACGATGTGCAGGTCGCTCGCGCCGATGCGCCGCGCCTCCTCCATCAGTGCGGGCAAATCCCTCCAGAAGTCGGGCCGGGAGCGCGGCGGCAGCTGCGGGCGGACCTGGAGCTGGCGGGTGTGCTCCTCTTTCTCAGGCTCGGGGGCCTGCGCCGGTGCCTCGGCCTGCTCCGGCTCGGGCTCCTGGATGCTGATGTCGATCGAGGAGTCCTCCATGGAAGGAGGCGGCGCCAGATCGACGGGCAGCGGGGTGGGAACGGGGGGCGGTGGCCGCTCGGTGGTGGCGGGCGGCGGGAAAGCCATGGGCGCCTGCTTCGGCGAGGGGCTCGCCTGTGCCACCGAGGACGGCGGCACGACAGGGAGCGCATCCGGGCCGAACTGAGGCGGGATGGAGTAGGGCGCCGTGGGCATCTCCGTGGTGCTGGAAGGCACCACGGTCTGGACCGGCGTGGGCAGGAGCGCAGCCGGAGCCGGGGGCAGCGGCGACAGCGTCTTCGGGAAGTTCGGCAGCGCTCCGGCGGAGGCCGGGGCCGAGGTCTCCTGTGTCCCCGAAGAGGACGCCTTGATCACCCGCAGGCCTGTCACGGACGGGCGGCGCGGAGGAGGAACGAGCGGAGCCACCGTGGGCGGGAGGATGTCGCGCGGGTCCGGAGGGGCGCTGGCCGCGGAGGCCTCGGCTGGAGGCGGCTCGGCGGGCGGAACGGAGGTGGTGCCAGGCCGGGGCGTCGTCTCGGGGATGCGCGAGGCCGCGGCGGTATTGACTCCCGAGCCCGGCGCGGGCGTCGTCTCCAAGGGCCTGCCCGGGTTCGAGCTCGTGGCGTCGCCCGTGCGCATCACGCGCATGCTCAGGCCCTCGCTGCGGCGCACCGCGACCACGGCCAGGGTGGCCATGCCCTCGGCGCGCACGGACCACTTCATCGGCTTCTCGGTCACCGAGGCCGCGCGCGCGGGCCCTACCATCGTCAGCAGCGTCCGGTTCAGCTCCTCGTCCGTCAGCACAGAGCTGTCCACCGGCTCATAGCCGTTGACACTCTTGATCATCGGGCAGCGCCCCGTCGTCAGGGCGATCTCGGTGATCGCCGGGTGCGAGAGGTAGCGCAGCAGCTCCGCGAGGGGCTTCATGCAGGGTCCAGCATCTACTCGAAGTTCAGGAAAAACGAATAAAACGCAGGATAGCCCATAGCCCTGAGATGCGATGGGCGATCAGCGCCCCCACTGCTCCCGGGCGAGGGTACGTGCTTGTGCTACCTGCGCAGCGAGGGCCTTGGGCACGTACTCCCGGCTGGCCTCAATGCGAGTGGCGACGTGTGCAGCGCGGGCCCCGTCTCCTCGGGCGAGCAGCAGCGAGAGCAGGCGCTCCTGGTTGAGCCAGTTGGCGGGGAAGGGGCGCTGGATCTGCCGGCCCAGCGCGAGTGCACGGGCCCACGTGGCCTCGAAGGCCGCCGAGTCTCCCGCGGCGTGGGCCTGCTCCAGCAGGAGCGTGGCGGCCCAGTCCAGGTGAAGGCTCTCCGGGTAGAGCGAGGGGGAGGCCCAATCGAGCGCGAGCGCGGCCTCCAGCAGGGGGCGGGCCTCGGCGGTGCGGCCGGCCTGGTGCAGCGCAATGCCCGCATCCGCGCGGTGGATGGGAGCGCGCTCGGGGACGTCCCGGCGAGCGGCCACCAGGAAGATCTCCGCGGCGCGAGCGGGAGCGGTAGCGCGCAAGCGGCTGGCCGCCTCGAGCACCATCTCCAGCGGGGCACTCTCCGCGCGCTCGGCCGTCATGCGCTCGGCGGTCAGCTCTCGCACCGTCTCCTCGGAGAGCACGCGCTCAATTTCCTCACGCAGCGGGGCCACGGTCTGGAGCGGCAGCCCGGCCTCGGTGGCCTGCTCCAGCAGCGCGAGCGCCTCCTGGCAGGCGGGCATCAGCTCCGTCACCATGACTTCCATCGCGTCCTGGAAGCGCACGAAGGCGAGCAGCACGCGGAGGCGGGGAGAAGGATTGTCGGGGAGCGCGTCCCGCAGCAGGGCCAGGGCGGTGCCGTAGTCCTCCTGTTCCAGGGCGCGCGCCAGCTCGGCATCGAGGTTCCCGGGCAGCCCCCAGGGGCCGGCCAGCAGGTGCTCGGCAGAGGTGGTCATGAGAAGGGAGACTCCCTGGCGGCACCTCGAAGGGCCGCCTTGGGCGGAAGGGCAGGCGTCTGTCGCCGAAGCCCTCCCGCCGGAGCGAGCGCTCTTACAGCTCGCGAGACATCAGCAAGCGCAGCTTGCCGGACTTCTTGGACACCACCGTCGCCACGGTGGTGAAGCCCGCCTTGCGGTAGAAGCTCACCGCCGGGCCGTTGGCCGGATCCACGCGCAGGGCAATCGTCTTGCGGTACATGTCGCGCGCCGTCTGGATGGCGTGGTTGAGCAGCACCGTGCCCAGGCCGTGCTTGCGCAGATCCGGCCTCACCACGATGTTGCGCATGTACGCCGCGCCGGGCACCGGGCCGTCCCGCTCCACGGTGATGTAGCCCACGAGCTGGTTCTGCACGCGCGCCACATGCGTGAAGGGCCGCAGCTGCGTGAGTGCCTTCAGGCTCTCCTCCTGAGACTCGCCCCGCGACTTCCACGGGTCGGAGTTGGCTCGCAAGGACGCCAGGACACTCATGTCCTCGTCGGTGGGGTTCGCCACCTTCACCGCCGAGTTCAAATCATTGGGCAGGCTGCTCGGATCCAGCACCGGCATCGCGCTGACCTCTGTGCCTGGGTCCACCTGCTTCATCGTCATCGCCTTGCTCCTCCGTACCGCTTCCGAATCCTAACCGTTCCGCTATCGGCCATGCACGCGCTGTTTCCGCGCACATTTCCCCTCAGTTTGTGAGGTGCTGGACCCTGCCAAACTGCGCACCGGGGGGATCCATTCCAAGCATTTCTCGCGCCTCCCTCGCCCACTCTCCAGGCGGCTTTTCATTGGAGGACACCCTCACTATAACCGACGGCTCCGTTCGCCCCCGCCCTTGCAACTCAACCACGCCCAGCGCGAGCTCACGCTCAAGATCGTCTACTACGGGCCCGGGCTCAGTGGGAAGACAACCAACCTGCGCCAGCTCTACGCTCGGACGCGCCCCGAGGTGCGTGGCCGCCTGCTGTCCGTGGAGACGCGCGACGATCGCACGCTCTTCTTCGACGTGCTGCCCGTCTTCTTCTCCTCCACCACGGGCTACAACGTGAAGGTGAAGCTGCTGACCGTCCCGGGGCAGGTGATCCACGTCGCGACGCGCCGCATTGTGCTCCGGGCCGCGGATGCCGTGGCCTTCGTCGCCGACAGCCGCCGCAGCGCCACTCCGGAGAACAACCGCTACTGGCACAGCCTCCGGGAGGACATGCGCGAGAACGGGTTGGATCCAGACCGGGTGCCCGTGGTCATCCAGTTCAACAAGCGGGACCTGCCCGACTCCCGGACGGACGAGGAGCTGGAGGTGGTGCGCCGCCGAGGCCGGGAGCCGGTGGTAGGGGCCGTGGCCCTCCGGGGTGAAGGTGTCTGTGAGACGTTCCACGAGCTGATGCGGGCGGCCTGGCAGCGGCTTGACGCGGACGCGAACCTGGGCCGCAACATCGGCCTGGGCGAAGAGGAGTTCCTCGGTCGGATCTTCAGCCACTTGGACCTGGGCGGGACTACGCTCCAGGGCCGGTACGGAGCAGAGGGTGTTTCCGGAGGAGGTGCGGCATGAAGGACCAGGAGTACACGTCTTGGGAAGCCAAGACACCGCCTCGCCCAGACGCTCTGCTGCTGCGCGAGCCGCCGCTGGCCGAGCTTCTGGATCAGCCCACCTTCGAGGAGGTGGTGAAGGGCTTCGCTGGCCTGCACGGCGTGGGCGTCCAGGTGCTCGACAGCAAGGGAACCCGGATTGCGGGCGCGCAGGGGCACGGTGCGCCCTTCTGCGGCCACCTCTCCCATGCGGAAGGCGGCGAGCAGTGCGCGGCACGCATGCCGCTCGGGGCGGGGCCGGCCATGGCCATGCTTCCCTGCCCGGAGGGCCTGCAGTACCTGGTGCTGCCTGTGCGCTGGGAGGGCGTCGAGGTGGGGCGTGTGCTCTTCGGTCCTCTCAGCCCGGCGGAGCTGGCGCAGCTGCCGAGGGACCGGGTGGACGTGGAGAAGGCGCGCTCCATGGAGTCTCCCGTGGCGCGCGCCGCCGCGTACTTCTCCCGGGTACTGGAGGCGCTGATGGTGTCCGGGCACCGCTCCTGGCTGGCCAGCCGCATCCAGCAGGAGTCGGCGGGTGAGATTGGCCGCGAGCTCAAGGCGCGGGACGAGCGCATGGCGGCGCTCGACAAGCGCCTGCGCGAGGTGGACCGGCTCCAGTCGAGCTTCCTCGGCACGGTGAGCCACGAGCTGCGCACGCCGCTGGCGTCGATCATCGCCTACTCGGAGCTGCTGGCCGAGGGCCTCACCGGCCCGCTCAACCAGGAGCAGGTGCAGTGCGTGCAATCCATCACCGAGATGGGCCGCACGCTGTTGGACTTGATCACCTCCATCCTGGACATCAGCCAGCTCGAGGCGGGCAAGCTGCGGCTGGCGTTCGCTCCGGTGGACGCGGCCGAGGTGGTGGTGGGCGCGGTGGCGAGCGTGACGCCGCAGGCCAGGCGCAAGGGGCTGACCCTGGATGTCCGGTTCCCCGAGCTGCGGCAGCCGCGCGTGCTGGCCGACAAGGGCCGGCTCCAGCAGGTGCTGGTGAACCTCCTGGCCAATTCGGTGAAGTTCACTTCGCAGGGCGGGGTGCGCATCCGGCTCTCCGATGTGGGGCCGCAGCCGGAGCTGGAGGATGTGCAGGGCTACCGCATCGCCGTCGAGGACACCGGCGTCGGCATCCGGGAAGACCACCTCGATCGCATCTTCAACTCCTTCTACCAGGTGGACTCCAGCTCGACGCGCGAGTTCGGCGGCGTGGGCCTGGGGCTCGCCATCGTGAAGCGCTTCACCGAGGGCCACGGCGGCAAGGTGCTGGTGCAGAGCGTGCCCGGCGAGGGCTCCATCTTCACGGTGGTGCTGCCCGCGCGTCCGCCCCAGACGGGCGAGGGGGCTGTGCTCGTCGTCCCGCCCCTGCCCGAGCCGGATCGCTTCTGAGCATGAGGAGCGCCCGTGCGCGGTGAGTTCTCCCTCATCGAGCGCTTCCTCTCGTTCTTCCCGCGGGCGCGCGTGCCCGTGGGTCCAGGGGATGACTGCGCGGTGCTCGCTCCCACGCGCGGCGCGCTGTGCGTCACCACGGACGCGGTGGTGGAGAACGTGCACTTCACCCGCGAGGCGTTCTCCGCGGAGGACATCGGCCACAAGGCGCTGGCGGTGAACCTCTCGGATCTGGCCGCCATGGGCTCCACGCCGCGCTGGTTCGTCTGCGCGCTGGCCCTGCCCAAGGACTTCCCCGAGCGCGAGCTGCGAGGCCTGGCGCGGGGCATGAGCGCGCTGGCCCGTGAGCACCGCATCGCCCTGGTGGGCGGCAACTTCACCTCCGCCCACGAGCTCTCCATCACCATCACCGCCGCGGGCGAGCTTCAGGGCCCTGCGCTGACTCGCTCGGGAGGACGGCCCGGACACCTCCTTTATATGTCCGGAGAGCTGGGCGATGCGCGGCTCGGGCTGATCCACCTCCAGTCCGGGAAGCGCCGGAGCCCCGCCATCCTCCGCCAGCGGCGTCCCATCCCTCGCGTGGCGCTGGGCCGCCTCGCCTCGCGCTTCGCCTCCGCTGGCATGGACATCTCCGATGGGCTGGCGCAGGACCTCGGACATCTCTGTGAGGCGTCGGGTGTAGGGGCAGAGGTGGAGCTTGCCCACCTTCCGCTCTCACCTGCAGTCCGTGTGGCCCTGGGCGCGGAGCGGGCCCTGGCGGGCGGCGAGGACTACGAGCTGCTGCTGGCCATCCCACCCGAACGGGCAAAGGCCTTCGAGCGGGCGTGCGCTCGGGCGGGGCAGCGCGTCACGAGGATTGGACGGCTCACCCGAGGGCGTCGCCGGGTGCTGCGAGACCCTGAGGGACGGCTGGTTACCCCACCGCCGGGCTTTGACCATTTCACGCGCGGACGGCCGGTAGATTGACCCTGCCGGAAGGCAAGGCTAAACCCGCACAAAGTCTTCGCCGTCACCCCCGGATCCGCCCCACCGTGCGCCGCCCCCTTCGCGACGAACTGTCCCCAGGCCACTCTCCCCGCCGTGAGCCCGTGCAGCGGATCATCCGCGCCGTGGAGACCGACGGCAGCGAGCGGATCGTCTCGCTGCACCGGAAGATCCTCACGGGCTACGTGCTGTTGGGCGCCGCCCTCGTGTTCGCCATGGCCGTGCTCCAGCGCTTCGAGCTGGGCCTGCGGTGGCAGGTGCCCATCGGCATCTTCCTCACCGTGGCCGCCGCGCTGACGCTGCCCCGGCTGCTGGCGCGGGTGAACCGCGTCCGGGTGCTGTCGAACTCCGCCTTCGAGATTTCCCAGGGCGACCTCTCCAAGCCCGTGGTCGCCGAGCCTTCGACTCCGCGCGACGAAATCGACGAGCTGACGGACGCCATCGGCAAGATGCAGGAGAACCTGCGCGAGCTGGTGGGCAAGATTCAGGACACCGCCAAGAGCGTGGCGGACACCGCCAGCGAGGTGCAGCGCTCGGCGGAGAACGTGAACGGCTCCACCGAAGAGGTGGGCTCCTCCATGAAGAAGATCGCCGGAGGCGCCGAGGCCCAGACGATGCTGGTGAGCAAGGCCTCCACCGTCATCACCTCCATGGCCGGCTCCATCCAGCGCACCGCCGCCAGCGCCGAGGACGCGGCCCGCACCACCCTGGCCACCAGTCAGGCCGCCGAGGACGGCAGCCGGGCCGCGAGGCTGGCCGGTGAGAAGGTGAAGAAGGTGTTCAGCCGCATCGAGGCGGCCAGCCAGCAGGTGTTCGCCTTCGGCGAGAAGACGCAGGAGATCTCCAAGATCGTCGACGTCATCACCCAGGTGGCCCAGCAGACGAACCTGTTGGCGCTCAACGCCACCATCGAGGCGGCGCGCGCGGGCGAGTACGGCCGCGGCTTCGCGGTGGTGGCCGACGAGGTGCGCAAGCTGGCCGAGAGCGCTGGCCGCTCCGCCGAGCAGATCTCCAAGCTGGCCCGGGACATCTCCGGCCAGTCCACCTCGGTGGTGTCCGCCATGAAGGAGGGCATCGAGGAGCTGTCCGAGGGCCGAGAGGACCTGACGAACATCGTCCGCTCCATGGGCGCCATCACGGACACCATCCACAAGGGCGCCGAGAAGGTGCACCTCATCTCGGAGAGCGCCCGCGAGCAGCTGGAGGGCAGCAAGGAGATGGTGCAGGCCATCGAGGAGATCTCCCTGGTGGCGCGCAACAACTCCACCTCCACCGAGGCCATCCAGTCGGTGGTCCGCGAGCAGACCCGAGCCGTGGCGCGCATGGCGTCGCTGGCCAATGAGCTGACCAACACCTCCGTCGAGCTGCAGAACGTGGTTCGCAGCTTCCGGCTCGACCGGTGAGCCCTTCGCCCGGAGGCCCCCTTGCGGCATGTCATCTTCCGGGTGGAGAAAGAGCGCTACGGACTGCCCCTCTCGTCCGTGCGCGAGGTGGTGGTGCCCCCCGGGCGCTTCACCCGTGTCCCACGCGCCCCTCCGGCCATCTCTGGGGTGATGAACCTGCGCGGACGGGTGGTCACAGTGGTGGAAATGCGCCAGTTGCTGGGGCTGCCAGAGGGGCAAACCCCTGCTTCGCGCGTGCTCCTGCTGGACCGCGGGCGCCGGGACCTGGGATTCTTGGTCACGGACGTGGACGGCATCGAAGCACTGGAGCGGGTGAGCGCGGCGGCGCCGGGGAAGGCCGTTCTGGCAGTGAAGGGTGTCGCCAGACTGAAAGGTTTGGGCGTCACCGTGTTAGATCCCGAAGGGTTGGATGCGGCAGTGGTGGCGTTGCTCACCACGCAGAAGTGAGTAGCCCCCTTGGAGGCGCGGGTGCTAGGTTCCGCGCTGCTCTCGAGGCTTTTCGCGGAGGCGTTGCTTCACATGGCTGCTAAGCGGGTCCTGGTCGTCGACGACGCGATCTTCATGCGCAACATGATCAAGGACATCTTCGCCTCCGGCGGGTTCGAGGTCGTCGGTGAGGCGGCCAATGGCCTCGAGGCCGTGGAGAAGTACAAGGAGCTCAAGCCGGACCTCACGACGATGGACATCGTCATGCCCTTCAAAAGCGGCATCGAGGCCACGCGTGAGATTCTCAAGCACGACGGCAACGCCGTCGTCATCATGTGCTCGGCGCTTGGGCAGGAGAGCTTGGTGATGGAGGCCATCGAGGCGGGTGCCTCGGACTTCATCGTCAAGCCGTTCCGGGCCGAAGATGTGCTGGCCGTCGTGAAGAAGGTGCTGGGCGAGGGCTGAGCCGCCCCGCGCCTGCGCCTCGTCACCTGAGGGAGGTCCGGCATGGCGATGGACATGTCCCGGTACCTCGGGCTCTTCGTCACCGAGGCCAGTGAGCACCTCGAGTCGCTCGGGAGGGACCTGGTCCAGCTCGAGAAGGAGGGCGGCGCCAGCGCCGTGGACTCCATGTTCCGCCACGCCCACTCCGTCAAGGGCATGGCCTCCTCCATGGGCTTCGAGCCCATCGCCACCCTGGCCCACCGGGTGGAGGACCTCGTCGACGCCGTCCGCCAGGATGCGAGCCGGCTGAACCGCGAGCTGGTGGATCTGCTGCTGGCGGCCACGGACACGATGCTGGCGCAGGTGCGCTCGGTGGCGGAGAACAAGCCCCCGGACGAGGCCGGCACGCTGTTGTCCCAGCTGGCCGCGCGGGTGTCCGCTCTCACGGGGCAGGCCCCGGCGCCCACCCGGGTGATGAAGGCCACCGCCTTGCGGATGACGCCCGTCCCCGTCCGGCCAGCGGATCCTTCGGTTCCAGTTCCGGCCACGGCCCCGCCGCTGCCTCCGAGCGTGAACACCCCGGTTCCGCTGCGCCCCGAGTCTCCCGCGCCGCTCTCGGCTTCGGCGGTGGCCCCGAAGGCTCCGGCCACGGCAGAGGTGCGGCTGGATGCGGGCCCCCTGGCCCGTTGGTCCGTGAAGGTGCGCGTGGTGCCGACGTGCCAGGTGCCGGGCGTCCGGGCGTTCCTGGTGCACAAGCGGCTGTCGGGGCTGGGCACGGTGTCCGAGCTGCGGCCCGCGCTGGAGGACCTGAAGGCCGGGCGCATCCCGGATGGGCTCATCCAGTGCGAGGTGGAGACCTCGGCGGGCGAGCAGGGCATCCAGGGCGCGCTGCGGAACGTGTCGGAGGTGGAGCTGGTCTCCATCAAGCCCGTCATCACCGCGCCGCCACCGCCTCCTCCCTCGGCGGCGGCTCCGGTGGCGACCGAGGGCGCTCGCGCGGCGGGTGAGGCGGCGCCCCGGACGGTGCGCGTGCGCACGGAGCTGCTGGACTACTTCCTGGACACGGTGGGGGAGCTGATGCTCGCCACCGCGCGCCTGCGCGAGGTGGGCAAGGAGCTGCCGGAGAACGTGCGCCCGCCGCTGGAGGAGGGCGTCTACCGGCTGCACGCGCTGGTGAAGGACCTGCACGACAAGGTCATGTCGGCGCGCATGACGCCGCTGTCGCTGATCACCGACCGGCTGCCCCGGACGGCGCGGGACATCGCTCGCAAGCGCGGGCGCGACGTGGATCTGATCATCACCGGCGCGGAGATCGAGCTGGACCGGGCCATCCTGGATGAGCTGGCGGACCCGATGCTGCACATCCTGCGCAACTGCATCGACCACGGGCTGGAGTCGCCCGAGGAGCGCACCGCGGCGGGCAAGAACCCGAAGGGCAAGGTGCAGATCTCCGTGCGCCGCGCCCGGGACCGCGTCGTCATCGAGGTGGAGGACGACGGCCGGGGCATGAGCGCGGAGAAGCTCAAGGCGGCGGCGCTGGCCCGGGGCTCCATCACGGCGGAGGCGGCGGCGCGCATGTCGGACCGAGAGGCCTTCATGCTCGCCTGCCTGCCGGGCGTGTCCACGGCGAAGGACGTGTCGGAGATCTCCGGCCGCGGCGTGGGCATGGACGCGGTGAAGCGTGTGGTGGAGAACGTAGGCGGCACGCTGGAGATCGACAGCGAGAAGGGCAAGGGCACACGCTTCACGCTGCGGCTGCCACTCACCGTCGCAGTGGTGCACCTGCTGTTGGTGGAGGTGGGCGAGGAGGTGTTCGGCCTCCCGATCGCCAAGGTGGTGGGCGCCCAGGAGGCCAACGCGGACGAGCTCAGCCGCAGCCGGGACACAGCGTTGCTGCCCCACGGAAATACGATGCTGCCGGTGCATGCCCTGGATCAATTACTGGGTCTCCCCACCCCGGAACGCCGGGGAGTCCGGCCTTTCGTGGTGATGGAGGGAGATTCCGGGAAGGTTGCGTTGGCGGTGGATCGGCTGCTGGGGCAGGAGGAAGTGGTGCTCAAACCACTCTCGCGGCCCTTGGACTTGCTCCCGGGCCTTTCTGGGGTGACGATTCTGGGCAGTGGCCGTCCGGTCTTCATCCTGGACGTGCCGAGGTTACTGTCCGCGTGAACGCTCAGGGCCCCAGCGAGATTCAACTCGACGTGCTGCGTGAGGTGGCCAATATCGGCTGCGGGCACGCGGTGAACGCGCTTGCGCGGCTGGTGGGTGGCAAGCAGGTGGACCTCTCGGTGCCGCGCGCCATGGTGACGGTGGCCGCGGAGGTCGCCGAGCAGCTGGGCGGCGACGAGCCCGTGATTGGCGTGAAGCTCGGCATGGTGGGCGAGCTGCACGGGGTGATGCTCTTCGTGCTACCGGCGCGGGATGGGGCCTCGCTGGGCGCGGTGCTGCTGGGGCATGTGTCCCGGGGGCCCGAGCTGGAGAGTGCCCTGCGCGAGACGGCGAACATCGTCGCGAGCGCGTGCCTGTCGGCGATCGGCAAGCTGACGCGGTGGAAGCTGCTGCCCACGGTGCCGGATCTGCACCGGGGCTCGGCGCGCGAGGTGGTGAGCGCGGCCCTCCGGGAGACGGAAGGTGGGCAGACGAGCCCCGTGGTGGTGCTGGAGGCGCGGTTCTCCGCGGCCAGCGCGCCGCCGGTGTCGGGGCGGATGTTGCTGGTGCTGGAGCGGGAGAGCTCTCGGGCGCTGCTGCAGCGCCTGGGCGTTTAAGCGCTGCTTCTCCGCGTGCTCCGGGGTGCCGCTTTGAGGTAGAGCGGCCCGCATGGACGAGAAGGCGCTCAGTCAGCTCCTCAAGCAAGTCAAAGGTGGCCAGGTCTCCGTGGATGACGCGGTCGGCCGGCTGAAGGATCTGCCGTTCGCGGAGCTGGGCTACGCGACGGTGGACACCCACCGCTCGCTGCGGTTCGGCTTTCCCGAGGTGGTACTCGGGGGGCCGAAGACGGTGGAGCAGCTGCTGGGCATCGTCGGGACGCTGGTGGAGCGCAAGCAGACGGTGCTGGTGACGCGGCTGCAGCAGGAGAAGGCCGAGGCGCTGCTCGCGCGCTTCCCGAAGGGCGAGTACCACCCGGTGGCGCGCATCTTCCACATCAAGCAGGGCAAGCGGAAGGCGGGGCGCGTGGCCGTGGTGACGGCGGGCACGAGCGACATTCCGGTGGCGGAGGAGGCGGCGCTGACGGCCGAGGCGATGGGCGCGGAGGTGCGGCGCGTATACGACGTGGGCGTGGCGGGCATTCACCGCCTGCTGCGGCGGCGCGAGGAAATCCAAGACTGCCACGCGGCGGTGGTGGTGGCAGGGATGGAGGGCGCACTGCCGGGCGTGGTGGGCGGGCTGGTGGGGATCCCAGTGGTGGCGGTCCCCACGTCCGTGGGGTACGGGGCGAACATGCAGGGCGTGTCGGCGCTGCTGACGATGGTGAATTCCTGCGCCTCGAACGTGGCGGTGGTGAACATCGACAACGGCTTCGGCGGTGGGTTTTATGCGACGCTGATCTCTCGGACCAAGGGCCGGCGCTAGACCGGCTGTACCCCTGGGGGGAACATGGCGAAGCCTGGGACTCGCGCTTGGAATGATCTGCCCTGGCTCTTGGGCGTGCTGCTGCTCTGCCCGTGTCTCGGGCTCGTGCTGGCGGGCATCGGGTTGGCGGGCCCTTGGACGTCGTCCAGTGCAAGTCACCGGGCGAGGCAGTCCGAGTGCAAGGCGAACCTCAAGACTCTCTACACGGGGGAGAAGGTGAGGCAGCGGGGTTACACCGCTCAGTACGCTGAGCTGGTGACCTCCCTCGAACGAGGGAACCGGTACGCATACTTCCTGGGGACCGGGCCTTTGGAGGACCGGAGTGGCGAGAAGGCCTCGGGCACCCAGGGAGCGCAGGGCGTGGGCGTGGACACCTGGAAGAACAAGGACGTGAAGCCCATCACCCTGGCCGAGCTCCCGGTGGAGGTGGCCCAGCAGGTGGGCGTCTCCGGTCAGTGCCCCGATGCGTGTGAGATCACCCTGGTGTGCGCGGGGAACATCGACCGGGACAGCACGCTCGATATCTGGAGCATCTCCACCCAGAAGCGCGTCGGTCCCGATGGCCAGACGTACGACCCTGGCGAGCCCATGCCGCACCTGGACGATATCGCGCGGTAGGAGCCTGGAAGCGGGCGGCTACTTGCCCAACTCCTGCAGCTCTCCTGAGAGCGCGACCCGCGTTCCTCCTGGCGCGCTCTTCGCCAGGTTCAGCATGGCCCGAGCCACGGTGCTCGCCTCGATAGGGCGGCTGGCGAAGGGGCGCAGCAGCGGGCTGAGCACCTTCGTCGCCAGGATGGCGGCGCGCTCGCCCGGACGGCTCTCGGCGCGGTCTCCGAGCAGAAGCGAGGGGCGCAGAAGGATGAGCGACTCGAAGCCCACGGCCTCGAGGTCCTCCTCCGTCTCGCCCTTCACGCGGTTGTAGAAGACGCGCGAGCCCTTGTCGGCTCCGAGCGCCGAGACCAGCAGGAAGCGCCTCGCACCCGCCTTGCGAGCGGCCCGGGCGAAGGCCAGCACCGCGTCGTGGTCCACCGCGCGGAAGGCCTCCTGACTGCCCGCCTTCTTGATGGTGGTGCCGAGGCAGCAGAAGGCATCGTCCGTGGCGGGGAGCGCCTCCGCGTCCAGCCGGGCGAAGTCCACGGTCCTCTGGGTGAGCTTGGCGTGTTGCTTCGGCAGGGGACGGCGGCCCAGGGAGCACACCTCCCGGTACAGCGGGCTCTCCAGCAGCCCGTCCAGGAGGAGCCCTCCGACGAGTCCACTTGCTCCAGCCACCAGTGCGGTGCGTGTCTCCATTCCGGGATGTTCAGCACACTCCGGCCCATCCCGTCACGCGTGGATCCTCGCGGGCCGGAAGGCTGATAAGGAGCCGACGTGCGAAAGATTCTCTATCTGGAGCCCGTGGGTGGCATCGCGGGGGACATGTTCCTCGCGGCGGCGGTGGACCTCGGTGTGAACCCCGAGGACATCACCCGCGCCTTGAGCGGGCTGAAGGTGCCGGGCTGGAAGCTGGCGGTGAGCCGGGCGGTGCGCCACGCCATCAGCGGCACGCACCTCGACGTGGTGCTGGACGAGCGGGAAGTCCATCCGCACCGCGCGTACTCGGACATCCAGCGGCTCATCGAGGCGGCGGAGACGCTGTCGCCCAAGGCGAAGGCTCGGGCGCTCGAAGTGTTCCGGGCCATCGGCGAGGCCGAGGCGAAGGTGCACGGTGTGCCGCTCGAGGAGATCCACTTCCACGAGGTGGGAGCGGTGGACTCCATCGTGGACATCTGCGGCGCGGCGGTGGTGCTGGAGCTGCTCGGGGATCCGGAGGTGATCGCGGCGCCGCCGCCGCTGGGGAGCGGAACCATCCGGGTGGCGCACGGGAGCATGCCCATCCCGGTGCCCGCGACATTGGAGTTGCTGAAGAACGTTCCCGTCCGCTTCGAGGGCATGGGGGAGCTGACGACACCCACGGGCGCGGCGCTGCTGAAGGTGCTGACGCGCATCGGCCATCCGCCAGACTTCATCGTGGAGCGCGTGGGCTACGGGGTGGGGACGAAAGACTTCAAGGATCGGCCCAATGTGCTGCGCGCCTCGCTGGGGCGGGCAGAGGAGAAGGCCGAGGGTCTCTGGGTCCTGGAGGCGAACCTGGACGACAGCACGCCGCAGCTTCTGGGGTACCTGGTGGAGCGGCTGCTGACGGCGGGGGCGCTGGATGCGTGGGTGACGCCGGTGGTGATGAAGAAGGGGCGGCCCGCGCACCTGCTCAGCGCGGTGGTGGAGGGCGGCAAGCGGGAAGAGGTAATGGACACGGTGCTGCGAGAGTCCACGACGCTGGGGTTGCGCTTCTACCGGGTGGAGCGGCAGGCGCTGGAGCGGGACTGGGTGGAAGTGGAGACGCCGTGGGGCCGGGTGCGGGTGAAGCGCGGGCTGCGCGGCGGCGAGGTGCTCAACGCGCACCCGGAGTTCGAGGACTGCCGCCGGGTGGCCGAGGCCGCAGGCGTCCCGGTCAAGCTGGTGATGGCGGAGGCGATGGCGGCACTGCAGCGAGGGTGACGCGGCGCCCCTCCTGCTCCGAGCGCACGGCGGCGGCGAGGAGGCGCTGGACGGTGGTGGCCTCCTCCAGCGTCGCGAGCTCGGAGCGGGGAGCACCTTCGAGGGCGGAGAGGAAGCGCCGGGCCGTCTCCACATGGGCCTGGGCCCAGGGCTCGCGCTCTCCGGGACGAGGCTCAAGTCCAGGAGCGAGGTCCTCCCAGGCGCCCTCGCGGAAGCGCCGCACGGGGGAGACACACCAACCGTTTCGCGAGGGCACGTACCCACCGGAGAAGCCCACCTCCCAGTCCCGTCCCACGAGCGTCCAGCCGCCCTGAAGGCCCGGCTCGGGACACGCAGCGTGGGTGATGACGGCCACTGCCCCCGAGGAGAGGCCGATGTGGAGCGCGGCCGTGTGGACGGGCCGGCCGGACAAGGACGCCTGGATCCACAGGGGCTCGGCCCGTGCCAGCCACAGGACTGTGTCGAGCAAGTGTGAGAGCCCATCCCAGTCCGCGGACGCTCCGACGAAGGGACCCGGACCTTCTCCGCCCCGGCGGATGAAGCCGTTTCGCAGCGTCACCACGAGGTGTCCCAGAGGGTTCTGCTCCAGCCAGGAGCGCAGGGCCCGGAAGGACGGCAGCATCCGGTAGGGGAAGTTCACGGCGCACAGCCGCCCCGAGGCGCGGGCCTTGGCCACGAGCGCGAGCGCCTCTTCTTCCGTGCGGGTGAGCGGCTTCTCGCACAGCACGGCGCGGCCTGCGTCGAGCGCCACCTCGACATGCTGCCGATGGAGGGCGTCCGGGCTCGCCACGACCACCGCGTCCACGGCGTCACAGAGCTCGCGGACCTCCGGGGTGGCCAGGGGAATGCCCTCTCGCGCGGCGACGGTGCGCGTGTGCTCCAGGCTCTGTCCGCAGAGGGCCGTCACCTCGGCGCCCGCCTCGCGGAAGGCGCCCACGTGCATCAATCCCCAGTTCGTTCCGATGACTCCGATGCGCACGCCGCGAGCCTGCCAGATGGGGGCAGGTCTATCCACACGCCTGGAGAACCGTGCCAAGCTGTGCACGCATGCACTCCGCACCTCTGGCGCAAGCCGCCGCCGCTCCCTCGGGCTCCACCATTCCTGCGCTGCAGGGCACTCGCGAGGAGGCACGGCTACCGCTGGTGCTCCTGGGCGTGTTGATGCCCATCTTCCTCATCACCCTGATCATGACGCCTGCGGGACGGCTCAACTGGCTGCTGGAGACGGGGCCGGGGCTCATCGGCATCGTGGCGCTCGCGGCCACCTTCCGCCGCTTCCCGATGTCGCGCTGGATCTACGTCTGCGTCTTCCTGCACATCCTGGTGCTGACCTACGGCGCCTATTACACGTACGCGCTCACGCCGCTGGGAAACTGGGCCCGCGACACCTTCGCGCTGTCACGTAACCCGTATGACCGGCTTGGCCACTTCGTGCAGGGCTTCTTCCCTGCCTTCATCATCCGCGAGGTGCTGCTGCGGGTCACTCCGCTGCGCCGTGGCGGGTGGCTGAACTTCCTGACGGGCTCGGTGGCGCTGGCCATCAGCGCCTTCTACGAGTTCCTGGAGTGGTGGGCAGCGCTTGCCCTGGATCCGGAAGGGGGCGACAAGTTCCTGGGCACCCAGGGCGACATCTGGGATGCGCAGTGGGACATGTTCATGTGTCTCTGCGGCGCCACCTTGGCCATGCTCTTCTTCGCTCGCGCCCACTACCGCAGCATCGAGCGGCTCGTCGCCCGAGGCACTCCGCGAGAGGCCGCCGCGCGGTAGGGCCTACGGAGTGCCTGCTGCCTCAGGTGCGCGGCACCAGCGGCGCAGCTCGGCCAGGAGCGCGTCGAGCTCCAGAGGCTTGGACAGCCAGCCACTGGCACCTGCTTCGAGGCACCTCTCGCGGCCGTCCTTCGGCTCGTGGGGAATGATGGCAATGATGGGGACGGAGGCGGCTCGCGCGTCCTGGCGAAGGGCATGCAGGGACTCATAGCTGCCCAGCTCCGGCTCGGGGATCTCCAAGAGGACGGCTTGCACCTCCGGATGGGTGCTCAGGACTTCGAGCGCTTCCTGCCGGTTCTCTACGGGCCGCACCTTCAGCTCCCAGCTCTCCAGGACACTCGTGAGCGCGAAGAGGTTGCGGGCATCGGCGCTCACCACGAGTACCTCGCGCCCAGCGAGAGCCGGATCCGGCTGGGCAGGTGTGGACTCCACCTGCGGCTGCGGCTGGACGACGACGATCCTTGGCTCGGGGGCTGGGAGGCTTGAAGTCGGCTTCAGGTCCGCGGGGAGAGGCCGCTCGGGCAGATAGAGGGTGAAGGTGCTGCCCCGCCCCGGCTCGCTGTCCAGGTGGAGCTCGCCGCCCAGGAGTCCTGCCAGGGAGCGGCTGATGGCGAGCCCCAGTCCTGTCCCTCCGTACTTCCGGCTGGTGCTGTCATCCGCCTGGAGGAACGGCTCGAAGATGCGCGCCTGCTGCTCCGGAGAGATGCCAATGCCGGTGTCCACCACGCTGAAGGCGAGCACGTGGCTCGCGCGGCGGAGCGCTTCGTGGGTGAAGGGGATACGCGGGCGGGTCACCCGGCTGACGCGCAGCTCCACGTGGCCGCGCTGGGTGAACTTCAAGGCATTGGAGAGCAAGTTCTTGAGCACCTGCTTCAGCCGCTGTGGGTCGGTACAGAGGTGCGAGGGCAGGTCCTCGCCCCGGTGCACCGCGAAGCCCACACCCTTCTTCTCCGCCTGAAACGCGAAGAGGTGCTCGCAGAACTCCGTCACCTCTTCCAGGGGCACGGGGGTCAGGTCCACCTGCATCCTGCCGGCCTCCGCCTTGGACATGTCGAGCAGCGAGGTGATGAGGTGGAGCAGATCCGTCCCCGAGCTGTGGATGGTCCTCGCGTACTCCACCTCCTTGGGAGTGAGGTGGCCCTCCTTGTTCGCCGCGAGGACCTCCGAGAGGATGATCACGCTGTTGAGCGGCGTGCGCAGCTCGTGGGTCATGTTGGCCAGCGCCTCGCGCTTGTACCGGGCCATGATGGCGAGCCCCTCGGTCACGCCCACGTTGTCGTCCAGCACCTTCCAGAGGCCCGCGAGACCCTGCAGGCCGGACGGCTTGACCCGCTTGCCTTCCGGGCCCACGGCCTTGGAGACCCGGGCCACCTCCGCGGCGAACGCGGCGAGCTGATCCACCATGCCGTTGACGGTGTTCTTGAGCGCGAGCGCCTCGCCGTGTGCCTCCACGGTGACCTTCTCGCCCAGGTCTCCCCGCGCGACGGCGCTGGCCACCTTGTTCAGGTCGCGCAGGTGCGCGGTGTAGTTGCCAGCCAGAGTGTTCACGGCATGAGTGAGCTCGAGCCACTCGCCGGACAGGCCTTGGGTGCCGGCCTGTCCGCCCAGCTTGCCCTCCGAGCCCACTTCCCGGGCGACGTGGCGGATCCCCGAGGCCGTTGCGGAGAGCCGGTCCACCAGCCCATTCACCGTGACCGCGAGCTGCAGATGCTCGCCCTCCAAGGGCTCGCCGCCGAACTCCAGGGGCACCTTCTGATGCAGATCTCCTTCCGCCACGGCGTGCAGCACGCGAGTGACTTCTTGGATGAGTGTCCTCATGTGCTCACCCGCCGGTCTGTTTCGCTGCGGTCCAGTTCGTGGGAGGCGGCTTCGCCTGGGTCGGCGTGGCTTCGGGCGGCGTAGCTTCTTCCGTGGAGGAGACGCCTGCAAGACCGAGCAGCGCCAGGAACACCCAGGAGCGGTAAGGCATGGGCAGGAGTTTACCCCACCACGACGCCGCTCAAATTCACGAGCGGTGGTGGAAGAGGGGTGTCATCCCGCTGGGTTTGTACGTAACCCAATAGAGCGGGTTGGAGTGAGGTGACCCATGCGGTAGGGTTCCGCTCAGCTCCCAGCCTTCTGGGGAGAAACTCTGGAGCGATGACATGATGTCCTTCGTTGATCCGCGCACGCCGGCTCTTGGCTCCATCGTGGGCCCGTGGTTGCTGTTGGGGCGTATCGACTCTGGGAGCTACGGGGTGGTGTTCCAGGCTCGGCGTGCCGACGACCCCGAGGCGCCCCCGGTGGCGTTGAAGGTGGCGAAGAATCCGGGGGACCCGCGCTTCGAGCGAGAGGCCGAGGTGCTGCGGCGCACGCGGCACCCAGGCGTTCCTCGCTACGAGGACTTCGGGCAGTGGGTCTCTCCCAGTGGCGCCCTTCACCCTTACATCGTGATGGAGCTGGTGGAGGGGTTCATCCTGTACGACTGGTTTCGGGAGCAGCCGCGGTCCAGCCAGGCGGTGCTGCGGGTGCTCGAGCAGGTGGCCCGCGGGTTGGTGGCGGTGCACGTCCAGGGCATCGTTCACCGCGACCTCAAGGGGGACAACATCCGTGTCACTCCCGAGGGCCGTGCTGTGCTCGTGGACTTTGGCTCGGGCTGGTACCCGGACGCTGAGCCCATCACGGACACCATCATTCCTCCGGGCACGTCGATCTATCGGGCTCCGGAGGTGCTGCGCTTCCTGTGGCGGCACCGCAAGGAGGAAGACGCGCGGTGGGTAGCTCAGCCTTCGGATGACCTCTATGCGCTGGGGGTGACGGCCTATCGGCTCGTGACTGGCACCTATCCTCCGCCTGTCTCGGAGACGGGAGACTTGAGAGGGGTTCCTCGTCGGCTGTTGCGCCCGAGCGAGCTGGCCGCCGTGAGCCCGGAGTTGGATGCCCTCATCATGCCCTTGCTCTCCGAGGATGCGGAGGCGCGTGGAGCGACGGAAACGGTGGCGGAGGCCCTGGAGCGTGCTGCTCGGCAGGAGGGTCTCGACGCGACGCGGCCGATTCTCCCGACGCCCGCTGGCGCTCATACGGAGGAGGCGAGGCTCAGCAAGCCTCCGGGGTCCAGCAGTGCTTCGGACTCTGGCAGTTCCAGCAGTGCCTCGGACTCCGGCAGCTCCAGCAAGCCACCCCGCAGGCGCTCCTCGACTGCTGCTGGGCGGCGCGAGGCAGGCGATGGCTTCCCGCCCTGGGTCTCTTCGGGCATTGCCGCCCTGATGGGCAGCATGATCTTGGGAATCTGCACCGGAGTGCGGCAGCGCGAGCGCGCGCCGCAAGAGCAGTGGATCGCCGCCGAGGAGCGGCATCAGCCTTCGAGAGAGGTGCCGGATGCGGGAGTGGCAGAGGAGGCGCTCTTGTCCGTCGAGCCTTATCCGCAGGCAAGTGCCCCCTCTTTGGCAGTGGCGTTACCGATGCCGAAAGCGCCGCAGCCTGGGCAGAAGAAGCCTCCGTGCTTGCCGGACTATGAGCTTGAGGCTTTGGGGGCGTGTTGGCTCGTCTTCAAGAAGGACCCCCCGTGCGGAACAGGCGGCTACGAATACGACGGCAAGTGCGTGCGCGCTTCCTTCTCAGCCCCCCGCGCGCCGACGTCGGGCGAGCCTTGATGGGGGGCGCTAGTAGGCAGGAGCCCGGAATGACGACTCCTACCGACGATGGCGATGGAACCGCGCTGTGCGGTCAGGCGTGCTGTCCAATCGCGGCGTGCATGCCTGACGCGTCCGCTTAGACCTCTTGGAACCTCGGGCCTGTGGCGCCCATGGCCGTCAACGCTTCCTTGATCTTCGCGGAGACGATGAGCGGGCCTTCCCACCCCTCGCAACGAAACGCCTGGGCGTTGCTCACCTTGGACCTGTCGATCCGCATGTCCCGCACGGAGGCATACTGACCGACCTTGTGAGGCACTCCGTCCTCATGCGTCCACAGTTCAATGCGGGACGCTTGCTCGTCGATACAACGAATCAGCCGTGTCGCCACAAGGATGAGGTACTGATCCGGCTGGCCCTCCACGTCTACGGGGATCAGTTGCACGTCATCGGGGGCCAGTTCCGCGAACATGGACGCGATCCGGACATGGACCACTGGGATGTTGAGGCCCGCTTCTGTGTAATCCAGAGGCGTGCCCGCGATTTCGATGGGGATTTTCAAACGGCCCATGACGTGGACGGGCATTCCCCTCCAGAACTCGTAATCGTCCACTTTAACGCCCTGAGTGTTCCGGGGCATCGCTAAGTGCCAGCGGTTGGGGAACATCACGTCGTCAGCGAGCTTGAAGTAACGCTGGGGCATGGACTCCACTTAGCGCGGCTGCTGTTGGGTGACGAGTTGGTTGAGCTCGGTTCCTGGGGTTGCGATCTGCCGGGCCAGTTTCCGGAGGCGGCCGGTCAGCGCTTCGCGGCATGCCAGCACGCTGCGGCAGCCCTTGGTTGCATCGAGGAGTTCCTCCAAGATGATCTCGTGATACCGCTGGGGGTGCGGGCCATAGTGTCCCGGTAGAGGCATCTTGTTCGCCGGGTCATCCAGCGTCATCCCCGCTTTGGCGAAGATCTCCCGGAATCGCGGCGTCCACGCGCCCCCGCGCGCGGTGGACTTCTCGTTGCAGATGGTGGCGATGTGGTGCGTCTCGATGCAAGGGCCCGTGCCGCTACTGCCACTCGCCCCCATCGTCATTGCGGTGGCTGCTACCGTCACGCTCGCCCCCTCTGCCGTCAGCGCGATCTCCTCAACCGCCCCCAGGGCGGGCAGAGGGATTCCTGCCTGCCCCTCGGCCCGCATGGCCACCTGCGCCGAGCCGGGCAGCGTCGGCACCTTCGCCGCGAACAGTTTCGCCGTGGAGCCAATGGCCGCAACCAGCAGCATGGCGAACGCGCGCGCTGCCTCTTGCCCGATGATCTTCCCGAACCTCTCGCCCGCCTCGCGGATCTCCTCGAAGGTGGTTGCAGCCTCCACCGCCTCCGTCAAAGCACCCCAGCCCGTCACGAGGTTGCGGAGCGTGTCATGGCCCACATACAGGAGCATCCCCACGCCCAGCACTGCCACCAGCCCCGGCGCGACGGGAGTCAGGGCCATGATCAGCAGCATGGACCCCAACGTCCACAGGGCCGCGCTGATGAGCGCGCGGAATTCCACCATCTCCCCGAGCGCCTTCTTCATCTCGTCGAGTACAGGGCTCTTACTCATCGCCAGCGCCCAGACGTAACGGCCTTGCCTGTCCAGGTAGCGTCCTGCCACCAGCGCGCCTCCGAGACAGTCTCCGTAGAAGTGGTAGACGCTCTTGCACCAGAGCCGATAGCGCTCCGCCAGCTCCAAGTCTTCTTTCGTCAACGTGCCGTCCCAGGGCTCGCTGGGCCCATCCGGCACCAACTTCTTTTCCCTCAGTAGGTATTGGTAGTAGCCGCTCTGCGGATCCATCTGAAATGCCCGCTCTGCCGTCTGGCGCGGCGTGCCTGTCAGCCGCACCTCGCGCGCAAGGCGCCTCACCGCCTGATGGAACTCCTCTTCCTCCAGTTCCACCGGTTGCAGGTCCGCCGAATGGGGAACGTGGACGACGGCCAGGCCTTGGCCGGTGTCCTCCACGTGGGGAGCCCTCGGGATGCTGGCGCATCCCACCACCAACGAGAGGAACAGCGTTTCTGCATTCCAGATCATCCGCCACGGCAGCATGGGGCACCCCTTCTTGCGAGGAGGTGTTCAGGTTAGGCCAGCCCGGGCCCACCCAGAGTTGTGCACCCTCTCACCGAAATGAGGCCCCGTTGCCTCTTTCCAGATACGACCGCTCGGTCATATGACCGGCCGGTCACATGACCAAGAGCGCGCGCATCCCCAAGGGACTACCCGAGGGGAAGGGGGCATGGATCCTCCCCTCAATGTGCACCCCCGTTACGGATTCACCACCGGCCCGAAGTCGAAGCGGCTCACGATCGGATAGTGGTCGGTGGTCGTCGTCTCGTAGTTGAGGATGTTCGGGATGACCCGCCGCGTGGAGTTGCTCACGTAGTGGGCCGCCAGCTCGTTCGTCACCAGTTGGTGGTCGATCATGTTGGGGAAGCCCACCGTGCTGCCCTCTCTCTTCTGCGACAGCGGCTGGGTCAGGAACGTGTACTCCGGTGGCTGATCCACATAGCTCTGGTACGGCGAGGGCAGGTAGACGCTTGTGTTGTTGGGGTCGCGTGAAATCGACAGGTCCACGTCGTCGTTCCAGTCTCCCAGCACGATGACGGGCTTGTTGACCAGTGACGTCTCCAGGTACTGCTTGAGCGCCGCGCCCGCGTTCGTGCGCCGGCCGTAGTCCGACGAATTGAAATCCGTGCCCGGATCTGTGCCTGCCTTCATGTGCAGCACGATGGCCACCATGTCCACGGAGACTCCGTTGTGCGTGATGCGCAGGTCCACCCGCAGGGGAGGGCGGCCCGCGAATGCATAGTCAGCCGACCTCAGGATGACCTCGGCCTTCAGCACCTGCACCACGCTCGACCTGTAGAGCACAGCCAGCTTCTGCTCGCCCGCGCTGTACGACGCGGAGCCGGTCACGCTCGGGTCATTCGAGACGAAGCCTGCATAGCCGGGCAGCCCCTGCTTGAGCGCGTTGAACTGATTGACATCGACCACTTCCTCCAGCGCCCAGAAGTCCAGCCCGTTCTCCTGGATCACCGAGCGCACGTTGTTGAGCTGGAGTGTCTCGTCCGTGGGACCCTGCCCCTGGCCGGTGGCCCCGAACCACTCGATGTTCCAGTTCCCCACGTCCAGCATGAACGCCGCCGACGCATCCCGCACCTGCAAGGTGAACACGCGCGTGGTCTGCGCGCTGTTCCCGTCCGCCAACTGCACCGTGAACGAGTAGGTGCCCAAGACGTTCGGCGTACCCGAGAGGTTGCCATTCGCCGTCAGCGTCAGCCCCGGCGGCAGCGCTCCATTCGCAATGGACCAGCGCACCGGCAGCAGGCCACCCGTTGAACTCAGCGCAATCTCATATGCTTGGCCCAGGGTGGCCGGCGCCAGGCCCGTGGTTGCAATGGACGGGGCCGCATACACCCGGAACGCATACGTCCTCGAGTCCTGCGCTCCTTCCGCGTCCGCCACCTGGACCGTGAGCGTGTAGTCCCCCGGCGCCGTCGCCGGCCCGGTGAACTGCGCCGTGCCTGCGGAGAAGGCGAATCCCGGCGGCACCGTCCCCACCGTGTAGCGCAGGGGAGGCTCGCCCCCGGTCGCGGCGAGCGACACCTCATACGGCATCCCCACCGTGGTGGACGGCAGCTCCGCGGTGGGCAGCACCGGCCCCTTCTCATCGCCCCGGCCAGAACAGGCACACAGCACACAGACCAGGGCGAGGACACCCGCCGCTCGGGCAAAGGACTTCATCAAAATCTCCGGAAGCGAGGCCCCTTGGCTCCGGGGGGCCCAAACGGTGGCACTCTACCGCAATCGCCTGGGCCCTCATTCGTGTCCCCAGGTGAGCTGAGCAGGAAAGCTTTGCGCTCACGCCACGCGTGAAGTCAGATGGCGCGGGCGCTCGCCGGACTGGCGCGCTCGCAACCCCCAGGAGGCACCGAAGCCATGGCCGAGAAGAAGTGGGAGAACCAGCTGATGGACTTCATCAAGCGCACGGGCGAGGAGCTCAAGCGCACCGGTGAGGAGATCAAGGTGGAGGCCCAGCGCCTCATGGACGAGGTGCGTGACCCCTCCCGCCAGACCAAGGTCAAGGAGACCCTCAAGGATCTCCGCGACAAGGCCACCGCCATGACCAAGGAGGCCGGAGATCTCCTCGAGTCCGCCGTGAAGAAGGTGGAAGGCGCCTTCGAGCAGGACAAGGCCGACGAGGCGGCCCCCAAGGCCAAGTCCTCCGCCGGATCCACCCCGGACGCGGAGCCCGCTCCCGCCTCCAAGCCCGCGCGCAAGGCTGGCAAGACGATCGGCAAGAAGGCAGGCGCCAAGAAGGCCGCGGCCACCAAGAAGGCCCCCGCCGCCAAGAAGGCCGCTCCCAAGTCAATCGGCCGCAAGAAGGCGAAGGCCTGAGAGGCCATTCTTCCAGGGCCACAGATCTTCAACCAGTGTCCCGTAGGGATGCTTGGCTGCAGTTCTTCCAGGCAGTTCGCGGGGTTGGAACGGTTCTGAACCCGTGACATAGTGCGCTCGTGGCCGGCACCAATGAGAAGGGCAACTTCAGCGCGAACATCGCGCAGGAAGTGATCGACGCGGCGCTCAAGAGCGTCGAGCGCCGCAGCTCGCACTCTCCCTCCGAGGAGAATGTGGCTGTCGAGGTGGAGACCTCCGAGGCCTCCTCTTCCGAGGAGGGGACCGAGGTCTCCCTCGAGGTGTCTGCGGAGTCCGAGCCTGCCTCGTCTGCCGAGGTGGCCGAGCTGACCGCCGCGCTCGAGGCCGCGCGCAAAGAGGTGGAGAGCCTCCGCGCGCAGCTCGACTTCAGCCAGGGCGAGAGCCGCAAGCTGATGGAGCGCCTCAAGGATGATCACGAGCGCTCCCTGCGCGCCGCGGCCGACCTCGAGAACTACAAGAAGCGCGCCCAGAAGGAGAAGGAGGAGGTCCAGAAGTTCGGCTCCGAGAAGCTGCTCAAGGACCTCCTGCCTGTCATCGACAACCTGGACCGCGCCATGGACGCCGCGGCCAAGACGCCCGACTTCGCCAGCTTCCACAAGGGCGTGGCCATGACGCGCAAGTCCTTCGAGGACACGCTCGCGCGCCACGGCGTGAAGGCCTTCAGCGCCAAGGGCCAACCGTTTGATCCGCGCCTCCACGAGGCCGTGCAGCAGGTGGAGACCGCCGAGGTCCCCGCCGGCCACGTCGCCTTCGAGGTGGTCCGCGGCTTCCATCTCAATGATCGGCTGGTGCGCCCCGCGATGGTGGTCGTCGCGCGCGCGCCCGCCACCCCGCCCGAGCCGCCCGCGGCCGTGGCGGCGGAGCCTCAAGCTGCAGAGGCGGGTGCTTCGCCCGCCGTTTCCTCTGTGCCCGAGCAACCCTCCGGGGGGAGCCAGTAAAAAGTCATGGGTAAGGTGATTGGAATCGACCTGGGGACGACGAACTCCTGCGTCGCCGTGATGGAAGGCGGCGAGCCGGTAGTCATCCCCAACAGTGAAGGCAGCCGGACGACCCCGTCGATGGTGGGGTTTACCGACTCCGGTGAGCGGCTGGTGGGGCAGATCGCCAAGCGCCAGGCCATCACCAATCCGGAGAACACCGTCTACGCGGTGAAGCGCCTGATCGGCCGCAAGTTCGACTCGCCCGAGGCCAAGAAGGCCATCGGCGTCAGCTCGTTCAAAGTGGTGAGCAGCCCCAACGGCGACGCCTGGGTGGAGATCCGCGGCAAGGGCTACAGCCCGCCGGAGATCAGCGCCATCGTGCTGATGAAGATGAAGCAGACGGCGGAGGACTACCTCGGCGAGCCCGTCACCGAGGCCGTCATCACCGTTCCGGCCTACTTCAACGACGGCCAGCGTCAGGCCACCAAGGACGCCGGCCGCATCGCGGGCCTCAACGTCCTGCGCATCATCAACGAGCCCACAGCCGCCGCGCTCGCCTACGGCCTGGACAAGGTCAAGGACAGCAAGACCGAGCGCATCGCCGTCTATGACTTGGGCGGTGGTACGTTCGATATCTCCATCCTGGAGCTGAACGCCGGCGTGTTCGAGGTGAAGAGCACCAACGGCGACACGTTCCTGGGCGGTGAGGACTTCGACCAGCGGCTGGTGGACTACCTGGCCAAGAAGTTCGCCGAGCAGAACAACGGCATTGATCTGCGCAAGGACCGCATGGCGCTGCAGCGGCTCAAGGAAGCCTCCGAGCGCGCCAAGCACGAGCTGTCCAGCGCCGCGGAGACGGAGGTCAACCTCCCGTTCATCACCGCCGACGCCACGGGCCCCAAGCACCTCACCGAGACGGTGGAGCGCAACGTGTTCGAGGAGCTGGTGGCGGATCTCATCGACCGCTCCATCGAGCCGTGCCGTATCGCGCTCAAGGACGCGGGTGTCACCGCCCAGCAGATCAACCAGGTGCTCCTGGTGGGCGGCATGACGCGCATGCCGAAGGTGCAGCAGAAGGTGAAGGAGTTCTTCGGCAAGGAGCCCCACAAGGGCATCAACCCGGACGAGGTGGTCGCCGTGGGCGCCGCCATCCAGGGTGGCGTGCTCAAGGGCGAGGTGAAGGACGTCCTCCTGCTCGACGTCACCCCGCTGAGCCTCGGCGTGGAGACGGCCGGTGGCGTGTTCACGAAGATCATCGACAAGAACACCACCATCCCCTGCAAGAAGAGCCAGGTGTTCTCCACCGCCGTGGACAACCAGCCGCTCGTGAGCGTGCATGTGCTCCAGGGCGAGCGTGAGATGGCGACCGACAACAAGACGCTGGCCCGCTTCGAGCTCGTGGGCATTCCGCCGGCCCCCCGCGGCGTGCCGCAGATCGAGGTCTCCTTCGACATCGACGCCAACGGCATCGTCCACGTGAGCGCCAAGGACCTGGGCACCGGCAAGGTCCAGCAGGTGCGCGTGGTGAGCAACTCTGGCCTCTCCGAGGCGGAGATCCAGGGAATGATCTCCGACGCTCAGGCGCACGCCGTGGACGACAAGAAGAAGAAGGAGCTTGCCGAGCTGCGGAACAATGCCGACGGTCTTATCTACACCACCGAGAAGAGCCTCGAGGAGTACGGCAACTTGCTCTCGGAGAAGGACCGTGAGGAGATCAAGGCGGACGTGGAGAACCTCAAGGGCGTGCTGAACACCGGCGATCCGGGCGCCCTCAAGGAGGCGTTCCAGCGCTTGGAGGGCAGCGCCTATCGCATCGCCGACGCCATCTACGCCGGCGAGGCGAAGTCTGGCTCGTAAGTTTCCCCAGCGTCCGCTGTAACCTCTGAGCGCTTCCTGCTCCTGGGAGGTGCTCTCCGTGGCCCTCGGGCCTGGGAAGGTGGGGGACGCGGCCATGTTGGATATTCCGGGGTACAGGGTGCTGGGCACGATTCGAGGGACAGGCTCGAACGTGCTCTTCCAGGCCGTGCGTGAGGCGGATGGTCTCCCGGTCATCCTCAAGACGCCCCTGGCGCCCTCACCCGGCTCCAGCGAGAGCGAGCGCTACCGGCGCGAGTTCGGAATCCTGCAGCGCCTGCGAGACGTGAAGGGCGTGGCCCGGCCCTATTCCTACGAGCACATCCACCAGCGCCCCGTCATCCTGCTGGAGCGCGTGCCGGGGCAACCGCTCTCCGAGCTGGTCGGAAAGCCGCTGGACGTGTCCCGGGTGCTGACGCTGGCCAGCTCGCTCGCTGCAACGCTGGCGGAGGTCCACAGCCGCAACGTCATCCACAAGGACATCAAGCCCTCCAACATCATCCTGGAGCCCTCTGGCGAGGCGCGGCTCATCGACTTCGGGGTGGCCACCGTCCAGCAGGTGGAGCACCTGGAGGCCGCGCCCTCGAATCTTATCGAGGGAACGCTGGCTTACATGTCGCCCGAGCAGACGGGGCGCATGAACCGGGCGGTGGACTACCGCACCGACTTCTACTCGCTGGGCGTCACCCTCTATGAGCTGCTGACGGGCCAGCGCCCGTTCCAGGGCCGCGACGCGCTCGAGTGGTTCCACGCGCACATGGCGCAGAAGCCCGTGCCGCCGCACGAGCTCAACGCCGACGTGCCGCCTGTCCTCTCGGCCATTGTCCTGAAGCTGCTGGCCAAGGTGGCCGAGGAGCGCTACCAGAGCGCCGAGGGGCTGCGGGCGGACTTGGAGCAGTGCCGCGTCCAGCCCCGCCCGGCTGGGAGCGAGGGCTTCACGCTGGGCGCGCATGACACGCCCCACCGCTTCCAGCTGCCCCAGCGGCTCTACGGGCGCGACGCCCAGGTGGCCTCGCTGCTTCAGGGCTTCGAGCGCCTCTCCCAGACGGCCCGGCCCGAGCTCTTCCTGATCAGCGGCTACTCCGGCATCGGCAAGTCCTCGGTGGTGCACGAGCTGTACAAGCCGGTGGTGGAGCGGCGCAGCTTCTTCCTCACCGGCAAGTTCGATCAGTTCCAGCGGGACATTCCCTACGCCACCGTGGCGCAGGCCATCCGCGGGCTGGTGCAGCAGCTGCTGGCCGCGAGCGAGGAGGAGCTGGCGCGCTGGCGGGAGCAGCTCCTCCAGGTGTGGGCCGGGCAGGGCCAGGCGCTGGTGGATCTGGTGCCTCAGCTGGAGGTGCTGGTGGGCCGGCAGCCTCCGCTCCAGCAGCTGTCCGCGAGCGAGACCCAGCACCGCCTCCACAAGGTGGTTCGCCAGTTCCTCGAGGTGTTCGCCACCCCCGAGCACCCGCTGGTGATGTTCCTGGATGACCTGCAGTGGGCGGACCTCTCCAGCCTCCGGCTCATCCAGCAGCTGCTGTCCCAGCCGGAGACGCCTCCGGTGCTGTGGATCGGCGCCTACCGAAACAATGAGGTGAGCCCCGAGCACCCGCTGGTGTCGGTGCTGGAGGAGGTGCGCAAGGCGGGCGCCCGGGTGACGGACATCCGCCTGGAGCCCCTGCGCCTGGAGCAGGTCTCCCAGCTCGTGGCCGACACACTGCCTGGCGCGGGCGAGGAGCTGGTGGTTCCGCTGTCGGCGCTGGTGCACGAGAAGACGGGCGGCAACCCCTTCTTCCTGCTCCAGCTGATGGTGACGCTGAACCAGGACGGCCTGTTGGTGCGCATGCCCGGGGCGGGGTGGCAGTGGAACGCCGAGGGCGCGCGGGCCCGGGGCTACTCAGACAATGTCGTCGACTTCATGGTGCGCAAGCTGCGCCAGCTCCCCGAGGCCGCCCAGCACCTGCTCCGGCTGGCGTCCTGCGTGGGCAACGTCTTCTCCCTGCCCATGCTGGGCACGCTCGCGGACCTGGCGGAGGTGACGGACGTGGAGAAGGGCCTGGAGCCCGCGCTCCAGGGCGGCTTGCTGGCACGCGCCAGCTCCGAGCAGTACCGCTTCCTCCACGACCGCATCCAGCAGGCCGCCCACTCTCTCATCTCCGAGCAGGAGAGCCGGGCCATCCACCTGCGCATCGGGCGGATGCTCCTCCAGAGCCTGGCTCCAGAGCAGCTGCGCGAGGCACTCTTCGACGTGGTGCGCCAGCTCACCGCGGGCGTGGATCTGATCCAGGACGCCTCGGAGCGCCACCAGCTCGCGAGGCTGAACGCCGAGGCCGGCTTGAAGGCCGAGGCCGCGGTGGCCCACCGCCCCGCCATCGCCTACCTCTCGGCGGCCTTCTCGCTCATCCCCGGAGACCCGTGGGAGACGGATCCGGAGCTGGCCTTCCAGGTGCGGCTCGCTCGCTCGCGCTGCGAGCTCTGGAGTGGCAACAGCCGCGAGGCCCGGGTGCTGGCCACGGAGCTCTGCATCCGGGCGCGGAGCCAGGCGGACTCCGTGGCCGCCTACAGCCTGAAGAGCGACGCCTGCTTTGCCGCCTCGGATGCCGCGGCCGCCGTGGCGGCCATCCTCGAGTGTCTGGCCCGGCTGGGCATGCCCCTGCCGCCACACCCCACCTGGGAGAAGGCGCAGGCGGCGCACGAGGAGGTCTGGAAGGTGCTCGGCGAGCGCTCCATCGAGAGCCTCACGGACTTGCCGCCCATGACCGATCCGCACCTGAAGGTGATGATGGGGGCGCTCGCCTCGCTCTTCGGCAAGGCCTACGTCACCGATAGCAACCTGCTCATCATCTGCCTGAGCCGGATGGTCGCACTCACCCTCCGCCACGGCTTCACGGACTCGGCGGTGGTGGGGATTGGGTGGTTCGGCCTGATCACGGGCTCCTCCTTCAAGCGGTTTCAGGAGGGTCAGGCGTTCAGCCTGCTGGCCCAGCGGCTGGTCGACCGCCACAACCTGGCCTCCTTCCGGTCGATGGCGTTGCTGGCGCTGCAGTGCACCAGCTACTTCACGCAGCCCCTCCCGATGGTGCAGGAGCTCGTCCTCAGCGGCTTCCAGCAAGGGCTCCAGTCCGGGGACTTCTACTCCGCCAGCTATTGCAGCAGCACGGTCGTCGCCAACCGCCTCTACATGGGACACAACCTGGAAGAGGTCTACCAGGACGTGATCGCGCGCGGCCCCTTCATCCAGAAGGTGGGCGTCTGGGACGCCGAGTACCAGCTGGCCCTCTTCCGGCGTTACATCCAGCAGCTGTGTGGACTGTCGCCCGCGTTCGGTTCGCTGAACGGAGACGGCTTCGATGAGGCGTCCTTCGAAGCCTCACTGGCACGCCAGAGCATGGGCAGCATCCGGGCCTGGTACTGGGTCATCAAGCTCCAGGCCCGTTTCCTGGCCGGCTCGTACCAGGAGGCGCTCGAGGCGGCGGACAAGGTCGCCGAGGTGCTCTGGGTGATGCACGGCAACCTGGCGGTGCGCGAGTTCCACTGCTTCCGCGCGCTGACTTTGGCTGCTCTCTTCGAGGGAGCCTCACCCGAGCAGCAGCAGCAGTCCCTGGAGGCCATCCAGCGCCACCGGCAGCAGCTGGCGGATTGGGCGGAGAACTCCCCCGGGACGTTCCGCGCGCTCGAGCGCATGGTCTCCGCCGAGCTGGCCCGGCTGGCGGGCAGGGGAGAGGAGGCCACGCGCCTCTATGAAGAGGCCATCCGCAAAGCCCGGGAGACCGGTGCCACCCACCATGTGGCGATGGCCAGCGAGCTGGCGGCGAACTTCTGGCGCACGCGGCAGTCGCCCATCGTCGCCCACGCCTTCGCCCGCGAGGCCTGGGCCGCGTATCAGCACTGGGGCGCCGTGGCCAAGGTCCAGCAGCTGGAGACCCAGTGGCCCCACCTCGAGGCCGCGGCGGCCACCGCGCAGGCCGATACCAGCAGCACGGACTCCAGCCAGATTGACGCGCTCACGGTGGCCAAGACCCAGCAGGCCATCTCCGGAGAGATTGTCCTGGAGCGGCTGGTGACCGCGCTGATGAAGGCCGCCATCGAGAACGCGGGCGCCCAGCGCGGAGCCCTGCTGCTGCCGGAGGGAGACACGCTCACGGTGGCGGCCACCTCCAGCGCCTCCGGGGGCCACGTGGCCGTCCTGCTGAGCGAAGTCCCGGCCTCCGAGCTGCCGTGGACGATCGTCTCCTATGTGCGGCGCACCCGGGAGCACGTGCTCATCGGCGACGCCTCCAGGCCCCATCCCTTCGCGTCCGATCCGTACCTGACGCGCAGCGGGGCGCGCTCGGTGCTGTGCCTGCCGCTGCTGCGGAGGGAGCAGTTCATCGGGGCGCTGTACCTGGAGAACAACCTGGCCACCAACGCGTTCAACCCCTCGCGGCTGGTGCTGCTGGGGCACATCGCCTCGCAGGCGGCCATCTCCATCGAGAACGCGCGGCTGTACGCGGACGTGGAGCGCGCCCGGGAGGAGCTGCGCCGGAGCCATGACGCGCTCGAGCAGCGGGTGGAGGAGCGCACGCGCGAGCTGAGGGATGCCCAGGCCCGGCTGGTGGAGACCGCCCGCGCGGTGGGCATGGCCGAGGTGGCCGCCAACGTGCTCCACAACGTGGGCAACGTGCTCACCAGTGCCGTCATCAACCTGGAGACGATGCAGCGGGCGGTAGGGGCTTCGCGCGTGGGCCGGCTGAAGCAGGCCACCACGCTGCTGCTGGAGAACCGCGCGGATCTGGCCAACTTCCTGGCTCCGAGCGCGCGCGGCAAGAACCTGCCGGAGTACCTGGCCGGGCTGGCCGACGAGCTGATGGGCCAGCAGATGAGCCTGCTGGAGGACCTGGACGCGATGGGGCGGCACATCGAGCACATCCGCGCCATCGTCCAGGTGCAGCAGACGTACGCCCGCACCTCGCTCATGGCCGAGGAGTGCGACCTGGGCCAGCTCATCGACGATACGCTGCGCATCAAGATGGTGGCGCTCCAGCGGCACGGGGTGTCCATCCGGCGGGAGGTGTCGCCGGTGCCCCGGGTGAAGGTGGACAAGCACAAGGTGCTGCAGATCCTCATCAACCTCATCAGCAACGCGAAGTACGCGCTGGACGCCATCCCCGAGGGCGAGCGCGCCATCCGAGTACGGCTGTTCTCGGAGGGGGACAAGGCGCTCATCCAGGTGGTGGACAACGGGGTGGGCATCGCACCGGAGATCCGCGAGCGCCTCTTCGCGCACGGCTACACCACGCGCAAGGAGGGCCACGGCTTCGGCCTGCACTCGAGCGCGCTGGCCGCGCAGATGCTGGGTGGCCGCCTCACGCTGGAGAGCGAGGGGCCAGGCAAGGGAGCCGTGGCCACACTGGAGCTCCCGCTCTCTTGAGTCCCATGGCCTCAGAGCCCTTCCCGGAACAGGGGCTCCCGGTGTTCAATGGGCTCCGTGGAGTTTCCGTCACTCGAGGCTGAGGTCGCGTTTCTGCGGGGCCTGACATCCGTCCAGCGGATCGCGGACGACATCCTCGAGGACTGCTTCGAGCGGGGGCTGGATCTCGACACCGGCCTGGACGTCTTCCTCACTCAATGTGCGCGCATGGTGCATGCCAAGGCGGGCTTCGTGTGCTTGAAGGGCACGCAGGGGCCGGTGCTGACGCGGGTGATGGGCGAGCTGGGCGTGGACGTCTTCACCGCGATGAACTGGACGGGGCCGCGTCGGCTCGAGGACGGGCGGATGCTCTTCTGCACCAAGCTCACCCTCGGGAAGCTGGACCTGGGCACGATGGGGCTGGCGGTGGAGGGGAAGTTCGAGGACGGCGGCAAGCTGGTGATGAAGCTGGTGGAGGCCATCGGCGAGCAGCTCGACTCGGCGGTGCTGGGCTTCCTGGCGATCATGGATGGGCGCTCCGCCCTGGAACGGCTGGACGAGCTGGCCGTGGGCGAGGACTCCACCCCCGTGGGCCGGGGCCGCATCGGACGCTATGAGGTGGTGACGCCGCTGGGCACGGGCGGCATGGCGCAGGTGCTGGTGGCGCGCGCCCGGGGGCCCGAGGGCCTGGGGCGGCTGGTGGCGCTCAAGCGCATCCTCCCGCACCTCTCCACGGATCCGGTCATCGTCCAGCAGTTCTTGGACGAGGCCCGCATCGGCTTGCGGCTGTCCCACCCGAACCTCGTCACCGTCTATGACATTGGCGAGGCCCAGGGCGCCTACTTCATCGCCATGGAGCTGGTGCGCGGGGTGGATCTGGACCGGGTGCTCAAGGTCTTGAAGACGCCGCTGTCGCCGCCCATGGCGGTGGGGGTGGTGATCCAGGGCCTCCACGGCCTGCACGCGGCGCACCTGGTGAGAGGCGAGGATGGGGCACTGCTCCAGCTCGTCCACCGGGACATGTCCCCGCACAACCTCATGCTGGGCTTCGACGGGCGGGTGAAGGTGCTGGACTTCGGCGTGGCCAAGGCGCGTGCCCAGCGCACGGTGACGCTGCCCGGCATCGTCAAGGGCAAGCCTCTCTATATGTCTCCAGAGCAGGCGCGCGGCGAGCGGCTGGATGCACGCAGTGACTTGTTCGCCATGGGCCTCATCCTCTACGAGTCGCTCACGGGCAAGCGCGCCTTCGACAAGGGCGACGAGCTGGCCAGCATGTACGCCATCTGCGACGAGCCGTTGCGCCGGCCCGAGCGCATCCCCAAGCCGCTGTGGGAGGTGATGGAGGTGGCGCTCGCCAAGCGCGCCACCGACCGCTTCCGTGATGCCCACGAGATGAGCGAGCGGCTCGCGGAGGTGGTGCCACCAGCCAAAGACGCGGATCTGTCGCGCCTCGTGTCGGCGAACTTTCCGGACCGGCTGCGCGAGCTGGCCCGGTTGGATCGCTCCGCCGGGGAGAAGTCCCAGGCGGAGAAGACCCGCGTCCGCCCCGCGGTGAAGTCCGGGGGCTGAGGCGGGGGCGCTCGAGGGCCGAGCGCTCCCTTGTTCGCGCGGGTCTGCGGGCTCAGGAGCGCCGCAGCGTCGGGTCGTCCGGCGTCAGGTCCAGCTTGCGCGAGCTCTCCCCGTCGCCGTCTCCGCGGATCCCCCCCTCTTCGCGGCGCACGGGCTCCGCTACCCGCGGCTCCTCCTCGATGGTGTCCCTGCGGATGATGACCTCCTCATCCACCACCACGCGCATCTCCACGTCCGCCTCCTCGGCGCGCAGGGGCACCCCTGTCTCCTCCTGGAAGGAGGCGTGCATGGCGGGGCGATCCTTAGGGATGCTCACCGCGCCCGGCCCCACGCCCGCGGTCCCGCCCGTGCCCGCCAGCACGCCACGGTCCTCGTCGAACGAGAAGCGGTGCAGCCCTTCCTTGCCGTGCATGAGAATGATCTCGCCGTCACGGATGTCGCTGATCTCCGCGTAGCGGCAGACATAGTCCTTGGGGAAGAAGAGGCCCTTCTCGATCAGGAACTCATCATCCTGCACGGCGAAGACCTTGCCGAGCTTCTCGCCGTCGATGCTGCGAACCAGCATTCCCTCTTTCACATCGATGCGCTGATACATGGCTCCTCCCAGTGTGGAGTCCTCTGGCCGGTGCCCCCATCCCCAGCCGGTGCCTTCCTCGGTTTCAAAGAGGCTGGAACCAGCCTCCTTCCGAAGGTGGGGGCACCTCGCGTGTGGGACACCCCCAAGGGAGATCTCCGGCCGGTGGCACGGTGGAGCGCTCGCTCTCCGCTACTGGCGCAAGCCTCCCTGCCTGCCCTCGGGGGCGAGGGGCGTGGGGTGGAGCCTCGGGCTTTTCGCGGGGGGCCGCCGTCCCAAATGTTCGGTGCGCGAAGGGCGCCTGGAGCCAGGAGGAGGCCTCTGATGAAGCGCGGCAGAGAGGGAGGAACAGCCCGGGGCTCCTGGCGAGAGGTCCTCCTGGGCGGCCTGACAGGGGTGGGGGTCCCCCTGGTACTCCAGGTCATGAGGGCCGGACGAAAGGGCCATGGCAGCCCGGTGACCGTGGGAGCAGTCGCGGGAGTGCTGGGAGCGCTGCTCGGTGGAGGGGTCGTGGGGCGGAAGCGAGAGGCGCCTTCCGCGGCACCTCCTGAGCCTGCACCTTCCTCGGCCGCTCACGAGCCGGCGCGCGGCGAAGAGGCACCGGAGCCCCGGCGAGGGCCCAACGGGCGCGAGCGGATCTGGCTCACCGCGGACGGTGGGGCCTTTGCCCACTGAGGGAACAGTCCGGCGGTAAAAACCTGCCCGTCGGTATGGCTGGGCGCTTGACCCACCTGACGGCCTCTCCTAGAAGGCCAGAGCTTTTGCCGGTAACGGAGGGGTCCCCCATGCGACGTTTCGTTCCGATGCTGCTGGCCGCGCTCGCCTTGATGGTGGCTGGCTGCGAGAAGAAGACCCAGCAGCCCGCGTCCCCCGAGACGACGGATTCGAGCAAGCAGACCGCACAGGGGGGCAGCACGGCTCCCGCCACTCCGCCCGCCAAGCCTGCGGCGTCCGACACGCTGCTGCTGGGCGTGGCCACCAGCCTCACCGGCGGCCAGGCCACCTTCGGCGTCTCCACCCGCAACGGCATCCAGCTGGCCATCAAGGAGGCCAATGAGGCGGGCGGCGTGAAGGGCAAGAAGCTGGAGGCCCGGGTGTATGACGATCAGGGCAGGCCCGAGGAGGCCGCCCAGGCTGTTACCCGCCTCATCGACCAGGACAAGGTGGTCCTCATCCTGGGAGACGTGGCCTCCTCCAACTCGCTGGCCATGGCGCAGAAGGCCCAGCCGGCCGGGGTGCCGATGATCACTCCGTCCTCCACCAACCCGGCGGTGACGGAGATTGGCGACTACATCTTCCGCGTCTGCTTCATCGATCCGTTCCAGGGCTTCGTGATGGCGAAGTTCGCCCGCGAGAACCTGAAGTTCTCCAAGGTGGCGGTGCTCCAGGACAACAAGAGCGCCTACTCCATCGGGCTCACGGACGTGTTCACCCGCAAGTTCACCGAGATGGGCGGCAAGATTACGGGCGTGGAGAGCTACAGCCAGGGCGACACGGACTACCGCGCACAGCTGACCGCCATCAAGAAGACGCAGCCCGAGGCCATCTACGTGCCGGGCTACTACAGCGAGGTGGGCGTCATCGCCCGCCAGGCGCGCGAGCTGGGGTTGAAGGTGCCGATGCTCGGCGGCGACGGCTGGGACTCCGAGAAGCTGTACGAGCTGGGCGGCACCGCCATCCAGGGCAGCTACTTCTCCAACCACTACTCGCCGGACAACCCGGATCCGCGCATCCAGAAGTTCGTCGCGGACTACAAGGCGGCCTACGGCAGCGTGCCGGACGCGCTGGCGGCGCTCGCGTATGACGCGGCCAACGTGGCGATTGACGCGCTGAAGAAGGCACCGGACACCTCGGGCAAGTCCATTCGGGATGTGATCGCCCAGACGAAGAACTTCCCGGGCATCGCGGGCGCCATCACCCTGGACGAGAAGCGCAACGCGGTGAAGCCCGCGGTCGTCCTGAAGGTGGGCGATGGCAAGGCGGAGTACGTCACCACGGTCAGCCCGTAAATGTCGCAACTCCTCCAGCACCTCATCAACGGCCTGGCCTCCGGCACCATCTACGCGCTCGTCGCGTTGGGCTACACCATGGTGTACGGCGTGCTGAAGCTCATCAACTTCGCCCACGGAGACGTGATGATGGTGGGCGTGTACATGGGCTACGCCACGGCGTTCGCGCTGGGCAAGCAGGCCCAGAAGTCGCTGCTGGGGGTGGTGCTCATCTTCCTGGTGGCCATGGGCGGCTGCGCCCTGCTGGGCTTCCTCATCGAGCGCTTCGCCTACCGGCCCCTGCGCGAGAAGCCCCGCCTCACCGCGCTCATCACCGCCATCGGCATCTCGTTCGCGCTCTCGTACGGCTTCCAGCTGGACATCGGCTTCCTGCCGGGCGCGGCGCCCCGGGCGTTCCCGGAGATCATCGTCCCCACCGAGTGGCTCATCATTGGCGACCGGGACGTGGTGGTGTGGAACTGGCAGGTGATGTCCCTGCTCATCGCCGTGGGGCTGATGGTGGGGCTGCAGTACCTGGTGTTCAAGACGCGCTTCGGCCGGGCGATGCGCGCGGTGTCTTATGACCACCGCGTGGCGGCGCTGATGGGCATCCCCACGGACCGGGTCATCGCGGTGACGTTCATGATTGGCAGCGCGCTCGCGGCAGGCGCGGGCCTGCTGTACGCCATCAAGGACACCTCGGTGAGCCCGCTGATGGGCTTGTACGTGGGGCTCAAGGCCTTCGTGGCGGCAGTGATTGGCGGCATCGGCCATGTGCCCGGAGCGGTGGTGGGTGCGCTGCTGCTGGGGCTGGTGGAGGAGTTCGTCGTGGGCTACGCCGCCAGCACGTGGCGTGACGCGGTGGCCTTCGGCATCCTGATCATCGTGTTGCTGGCGAAGCCGGGCGGGCTGTTCGGCCGGGTCGCGGCGGAGAAGGTGTAGGGGCGCATGGAATCCTCCTCCGCTCCCGCGTCCGTGCCTGGGATTCCTCCGGCGCTCCGTGGCGTTCTTCCGGCGCTCGTGGCCATCCCCATCCTGGTGCTGCTGGAGTGGGGGCTGGCGGGCGCGCCGTTCGCCACATACCTGCTGTCCATCATGGGCGTGAACGTCATCCTCGCGGTGAGCCTCAACATCGTGAACGGGATGACGGGTCAGTTCTCCATCGGCCACGCGGGCTTCATGGCGGTGGGGGCCTATATCGCTGGCGTGGTGTCCTTGTCGCTCAAGGAGATCGCCATCTCCGGCCTGCCCGTGGTGGTGAGCGATCAGGTGTTCCTGCTCCTGTGCCTGCTGGTGGGCGGCCTGGCCGCCGCGGTGTGCGGCTTCCTGGTGGGCCTGCCGAGCCTCCGGCTGCGCGGCGACTACCTGGCCATCGTGACGCTGGGCTTCGGAGAGATCATCCGCGTGGTGGTGCAGAACACGGACGCCTTCGGGCGGGCGCTGGGCCTGTCCGGCATTCCGCAGACGGCGGGCCTGGGCATGGTGGGCTTCTGGGTCTTCGTGGTGGTGCTGGTGGCGCGGCGGCTGGCGGGCTCCAGCCACGGCCGCAGCCTGTGGGCCATCCGCGAGGATGAAGTGGCCGCTGAGGCCATGGGCGTGGACACCACCGGCTACAAGGTCCGCGCCTTCGTCATCTCGTCCTTCTTTGCAGGGGTGGCCGGCGGGCTGTTCGCCCACTTCGTGCCCATCATCAACCCGGGCTCGTTCACCTTCGTGAAGTCCATGGAGGTGGTGGTGATGGTGGTGATGGGCGGCCTGGGCTCCACCACGGGCGCCATCGTGGCGGCGATGTTCCTCACGCTGCTGCCGGAGGCGCTGCGCTCGGGCTTCACCGCGATGGGCGCCGAGGGCAGCCTGGCCCAGAAGGTCGATCAGATCCGCATGCCCGTGTACGGCCTGATGCTGGTGGCGCTGATGCTGCTGCGGCCGCAGGGCCTGTTCGGGACGAAGGAGCTCTGGGAAGTGCTGCCGCGCTGGCTCCCCCGCCGCAGAAAGGGGCTCGCATGAGCTCCCCCGAGCTCACTCCCGAGCAGCGGGCCGACGCGCCGCTGCTCAAGGCGGATGCGGTGAGCATCCAGTTCGGAGGCCTCAAGGCCCTCACGGACTTCAACCTCTCCATCCACAAGGGCGACTTGCAGGGGCTCATCGGTCCCAACGGCGCCGGGAAGACGACGGCGTTCAACGTGCTCACGGGGGTGTACACGCCCACCTCGGGCAACGTGTTCGTCTGCGGCGAGCGGGTGAACAAGCGCAAGCCCCACCAGATCAACCGCCTGGGGCTGGCGCGCACCTTCCAGAACATCCGGTTGTTCCGAGCGCTCACCGCGTTGGACAACGTGAAGGTGGCGTGCCGGGCCGAGGCGTTCGGTGACGCGGAGGCGCACGGCGTGGCGGGGGCGCTGACGAACGGCACCCCGCTGCCGGTGTTTGTTTCCAACCTGGGAGCGCTGGTGCTGGCGGGTTGGTGGAAGTCCCTGTTCCTGACGCCCCGGTTCATGGCCGAGGAGCGCCGCATCACCGAGCGCGCCGAGCACCTGCTGGAGGTGATGGGCCTGTCGCACCGCCGGGACGAGGAGGCGCGCAACCTGCCCTATGGCGAGCAGCGCCGCCTGGAGATCGCCCGCGCGCTGGGCACGCAGCCCAAGGTGCTGCTGCTGGACGAGCCCGCTGCGGGCATGAACACCCGCGAGAAGGCGGACCTGATGGTGCTCATCCGCAAGCTGAGGGATGACTTCTCGCTGGGCATCCTCGTCATCGAGCACGACATGAAGCTGGTGATGGGCATCTGCGAGAAGATCACCGTGCTGGACCACGGGGAGACGATTGCCCGCGGTGCTCCCGAGCAGGTGCGCAGCGATCGGAAGGTCATCGAGGCGTACCTGGGCGACAACTACCTGGAGACGCACGGAGGGGCGGCGTGAGCGCGCAGGTGAAGACGCTGGGAGAGCGCGATCCCCGTCCGCCGCTGCTGACGGTGGAGGACGTGAAGGTCCACTACGGGGCCATCCAGGCGCTGAAGGGTGTGTCGCTCTCGGTGGGCAAGGGCGAGGTGGTGGCGCTCATTGGGGCCAACGGCGCGGGCAAGACGAGCACGCTGCGCGCGGTGAGCGGGATGCTGAAGCCCAGCGGCGGGAAGATCACCCTGGCTGGGCAGAACATCACCGGGATGAAGGCGCACCAGCTGGTGCCCAAAGGCATGGCGCACGCGCCGGAGGGGCGCGGCATCTTCCCGAACCTCACGGTGCAGGAGAACCTGGACCTGGGGGCGTACCTGCGGCGGGACACGGAGGCGATCGCCGCGGACCAGGAGAAGAGCTTCGGGCTGTTCCCCGTGCTGAAGGAGCGCCGCAAGCAGATGGCGGGGACGCTCTCGGGCGGTGAGCAGCAGATGCTGGCGATTGCCCGGGCGCTGCTGAGCCGGCCGCAGCTGCTGCTGTTGGACGAGCCCTCGCTGGGGCTGGCGCCGCAGGTGACGGAGACGATCTTCCGCACGCTGAGGGACGTGAACGCCACGGGCATGAGCATCCTGCTGGTGGAGCAGAACGCGCACCTCGCGCTGAGCATGGCCCATTACGGGTATGTGCTGGAGACGGGCGAGGTGGTGATGGCGGGCAAGGGCAAGGCGCTGCTCGAGAGCCCCGAGGTGCGCAAGGCGTACCTGGGCGAGTAGCCGCCCGGCGGGAGCGGCGCCTCGCGGTGGAGGCGCGCTCGGACTTCAGGTCACGGCAGGAGGACGCTCAGTCCCACCTGGCCGGGGCCCGCGAGAATGCGGGTGGTGCCCACCTTGCCGGTGGAGGAGGTGCCCTCGGAGGACGCGGAGCCGTCCATCAGCCACAGGATGGCACCACCGATGGCCAGGGCTCCACTTACACCTGTGGCAATCGCGGCAGTTCTTTGGCCCGACTTAGCTTCATCGCGGAGTTTGACCAGATCGGGTAACGCACCGTTCTCAGGAAGCTTGCCCTCAAAGGCATTATTGAAATCTTCGGCCTTCGAGTTGGCACTGTTGAGCAGGATGCCCGAGGCGATGAGCCCCACACCGCCTACGGCAATGCCACTGATGCCGGCTGGCGTCTTCCACGTGCGAACCTTGGGGGCCTCCTGCTTGACGGAGGCGACGGGTGCAGGCTGCGGAGGCGCGGTGACGGTGGGCGAGGTGGATTCAGGAGTGGGGGAGGGGACAGCGACTGGCTCGGGCGTAGCGCCAGGAGTCAGCGGGATGGTGAGGCTCTCCTGGTCTGGAGCCTTGGCCACGTTCAGTTGTTCGAGCAGCGCGGCGACAGCGAAGCGGATGACGTCGCTTGGCGGCTGGTTGGGGATGCGAGGCAGTTCGAGCGGCTTCTCCTCGACCTTCTTCCCTGCGTCATCCACCACGAGGCCCGTGATGCGGGTGGACTTGGGTGTGAAGGGGTTGAGGGTGATGTAGAGCGTGCGGGTGGCCTTGGTGGCGGCAGCCAGGCGGCCGAGGCACGCGTTGCGGTTCTTGGCCTTGGCGCACGAGCCGTTTTCCTTCTCGAGGAATGCGCGGACCTCGGTGGAAGGCACCAGGTTCATGGACTCGCGTGCGGCGGCGGTGGCGCAGAGGGCCTCCAGGTCGGAGATGTTCTTCTGCTTGCCGCCGGTGATGACGCAGGGGTGGAGCGCGATGCGATCCCGCTGTGGGGCCTGGGCCTGCGTTGCGGGCGCCAGGAAGGCCACCAACAGTGCGAGAAGGAGGCCATATCGGGAGAGGCGGTTCAGCATGTAAACCCTCGGGAGCGGATGGTCCTTCCGCAACCTTCCGTGATCAGTGGGCCCATGCTATCCACCGGCCTTGGGCCGTCAAAAGGTTTGGGAGGTGTTTGATGCTGCGCAAACTCCTGGGAACAGGGTTGCTGCTGGCGACGCTGGCAGGGTGCACGGAGCCGAAGGGTAGGGAGTGCACCTCTGACGCGGACTGTGGGGGTGGGGCAGGGCGCTGCGAAGTGAACATTGGGCTTTGCTACCAGGGTGGCACGGAGCCCGAGATCGACGTATGCGACCCGGCCTGCGCTGCCTATGAAGCTTGCACGACGGCTGGATGCCAGGCTCGGTTCATGGCGCTGGCCATCCAGAGTCCGGCCAACAACGCTCTGGTAGGCGCCGGGCCCGTGCAGGTGCAGGTCCGTCTCGTGGCCAATCCGAATTACGCCTCGACGACCCAGTATCCGGATACGCTGGACTTCAGCGCCTCACGAAATGACGGTGGCAGCGACGTAGGTAGTTTTGGGCCTGTGTCCCGGAACGAAGATACGTACACGGTCACTTGGACGCCGCCGTCCGCTCAGGCCCAACTGACCCTGACTGTCGCTCATCCGACGCCCGCCGCCGTCCCGAGTGCTTCCGTGACGGTGAAGGTGGATGCGGTTGCACCCACCTTCACCATCAGCATTCCCGATCCGACACGTATCCCCGGAGGTCCCAACCAGGCAGAGCCGAGAGACAGCGACACCGACTACGCGAAGGCCTACCGCCGAGATGAGTCCGTCACCGTGGCGATCTCCGCCAACGAGCCCGTGAGCGATGTGGTGCTGACGGTATCCGGCATCGCCTCAGGAGGAGGCGTCGGTCAGGCTCTGACTCCCAAGCCTGTACAGGCTGGTGGGACGTGCGAGGGCAGTCCGGTGTTCTGTGGGACCGCGACTGTGGACCTGTATGAGCCCGAGATGAGGGAGTTCCGGGGCACCATGCAGTTCCGGGTCGAAGGAGTCGACGCCGCAGGCAACCGGGGTTCGGCGACGGCGGGTCTCAAAGTGACGCGCTGGAAGTGGGCGTTTGATGGAGCGGGACTTATCAAAGCCAGCCCCGCCCTGGGAGAGAAGGGTGTTGTCTATTTCGGGACCTCCGTTACCAACGGTAAGGTCTTCGCGATCGAGCCAAGCGGCAAGAAGAAGTGGGAGGTGGATGTCGAGGCCGTGGAGGGAAGCCCAGCTGTCGGTGCTTTCAGCAACGGGACTGAGTTGGTGTACGTGGCGAGTAACTTCGCAGGCGTTGCGGGTATCGGCTCTGGTACTCGGCTTCGCGCGATCAACGGAGAGCTTGGGACTGTGCTCAACACTCCCTGCACATTCCCCGTGGCAACCGGGACGCCTCCGTCCACGATTAGCTCGGCCGCTATTACTGCAACGACCATCAGCAGCACTCCCGTAGAGACAGGGCTGTTTGTCGTTTCAGGTAACTATGGCAGCGCTGTTGGCCTGCGCCCTACGAGCGTAGGGGCAAACGCAGTAGGGTGTGTGAACTCGGATAGCTCTCAGGGGATGCCGAACTCGACCGCAGGCGGCGGATTGGTAGCAACCAACACGGGCCAGTTTGCTTACCCGACCGACGCTCGACGCATGGTGAAGTATTCCTTCGGTACACCAGCTGCGCAGTGGACTGCCACGCCAGGAGGCGGTTCGGGACAGCGGGTTTTCGGTATGGCTCTTCTGGTGAATACGCTGTTGGGCAGTGGTGGCAACGACTTCGATCAAGGAGGAGTGTTTCAAGTCGCGTTCGATTCCACCGGAACTCCACCTGCCAATGCGTTGCCCGACACGGACAACGGTCGGGTCAACCAGCTCGTCGCGACGGCCGACAACAAGGCCTACTTCGGCCGTGAGTATGCAGGCCCGAGCAACCTGTTGGCACGCTACGATTTGTCTGTCCCAGCGTTGTCCCAGGCAAGCCCAGCGCCGGGTGTGCTCTCTGCCGCGCCGGTTATTGGATCTGATGGGAAGTTGTACACCGTCAACAAATCGGGAGAACTGGCTGTTTGGACCACTTCGGACCCCCTCTCCAGTCAGTGGAAGCTGCCGAGCATCGGACTGAACATCGAAGCCTCGCCCACGCTGGACTGTGCGCGCGGCTCAGACGGCGCTCCCTTAGGAGCCAATCGACCGGGTGTCCTCTACGTCGCAGTGGGTAACAAGCTTCATGCTTTCGTCGTGGATAGCCCGCGTCTGCTGAAGGACCCGAACAGCTGGCCCAAGTTTCAGCATGACGTGCGGAACACTGGCAACCCGTCCACTCCCATCACCAACTGCCCGTAGGGCAGCGGACCCAGCCCTCCTTTTTCCGAGGAGGGCCTTTCATCAATCATGGGTAGTCAGGAGCCACAGACTCGTTTAGGGTCGGCCGCGACCCTGTTCTACCCATTTTCTGAGGGAGCGTTCATGTCGCTGAAGTTCCGCCTTCTCACTGCCTTTTCCGCCCTCGCTCTGATCACCAGCGGGTGCGCCACTGGCACGCAGAACCAGCCCGCCACGGCGGGTGGCTCGTCCACCGTCGAGGAACTGCCCACCGAGGAGCATGCCGGCCAAGCTCAGGCCGAGGCCACTCCCGCTCCGGCTCCGGCCCCCGCCGCCTCGACCGTGCAGTTCGCCACCGTCGGCAGCCCGGAGGATGGCTTCACCGTCAAGATGCCCGGTGCCCCTCAGGTCGCTCGCAACAAGGTCACCATCGCCTCCGGTGACGTGAACATCGCCACCTGGAACAGCAACCTCGACGGCGTCATCTACGCCCTCACCGCCACGGACTATCCCACCAAGTTCGTCGCGACCCGTGCCCCCGAGACCATCCTCAACAAGGAAGGCCGCGATGTGCTCGTCGGCCAGCTCAAGGGTGCCCTCAAGAGCGAGGAGAACATCACCATCAACGATACCTACCCCGGCAAGGCCTTCGTCATCGGCTCGGACCAGGGTGAGGTGAAGGCGCGCAGCTACCTCGTCGGCCCCCGCCTCTACACCATGCTGGCCCTCTACAACCCCAGCATCGGCGCTCCCTCCGCGGACGAGTTCCTCCGCTCGCTCGCCCTGATCAACCCGCCCCCCCGCATCGAGCGCGCCACCAAGGGCACCACCCCCGGCACCCCGGCGACCCCGAGCACCCCGGCGACCCCGAGCACCCCGGGCAGCACCACCCCGGACTCCGGGACCAAGTAGGCCTGCTCGCCTGCACGCTCGGAACACCCGGAGCGTGCACCCCGAGACAGCCACCTCGAGGGCTGTCTCACCTCAGAAGGGGGTTTTGTTGTCCCCGGTTTGCTCCGTAGCCCTCGCGCCTTAGGTTCTCTCGGGAAGTGTCAGGGGGAGGGGAACGGAATGATGGGGGCTTCGACGGCTCTGCTCGCGGCTGTGCTCGCGAGCGGGACGCCGCTGCTGCCGGTCAGCGCGGGCAATGCGCTGACCCTGCCAGCGCAGCGGCACGTGGTACGCATCGACATGGGTAGCAACCGGGCGCCTGTCTGGCTGCTCGCCGTCCAGCAAGGCGGCGCGGATGGACGGGCTCTCTCGCTGTATCGCTCGGATGATGGGACACAGAGCTTCCGGCTCATAGGGCCCATCCAGCCCGACAAGAGCCACCACGACCGGGCCGAGCTGCTCGCCGTGGGCCGCGATGTGGCGATCGTCTACTCGTATGAGTCGTCCACGCTGGGGCCTTCGCGCCGGCACGACGTGTACTTCCAATGGTGGCGCTACCACTCCAGCTCGGACACCTGGAGGCCGGATCCCGTCGTGCACGTCTTCGATGCGCCAGATGATCGGATCGGCTACTCGCGGGCGCTCATTGCTCGGGACTCGCAGGGGCGGCTGTGGATCCAGGCCTTCCGCCTCGAGCGGGATGGACGCTCCACCGCGGTGATTGCCGTCTCCACGAACGGCGGCGCGAGCTTCCAGCGCCAGCCGGATCTGGACTCGGTGCGCAGGCGCGGCGGCGGCCGGCTGCTGAGCGTGGGCAACAAGCTCGTCTTCGTCTACGGCATGCACGATGGCTACGAGCCCGCGCGCATGCGGATCCGCCACGCCAGCGATCCGCTGAACACCTGGGGCTCGGTCCGCACGGCCTTCCCCGAGGGCATCTACCACGGGGCCGCGCTCAGCGCCGTGGAGGACGGCCAGGGCGGCATGCACTTCGTCTACAAGGACGAGTCCATGCGCGTGAACTACCGGCACTTCGACGGGAGCGCCTTCGGGCCCCGCATGCTGGTGGAGGACATGACGGACTGGGCCACGCAGCCGGCCATCACCCGCGTGGGCAGCTCGCTCTACATCTTCTACAACCGCTCGCGCGAGCTGAACAAACGCTACGAGCTGCGCATGCGCGTGCTGAAGAACGGCACGCTCAGTGCCCCGGTGGTGGTGGACTCGCGCGCCACCTTCAAGGGCTACCTCAACGCCGTGGACGTGCTGCCCTCGGGCAGCCGGGAGGTCCCCTGCTTCTTTGGCGACGCGCGCGACTCCAATGCCCAGGGCTCGGTGTACCGCGTGGCGGTGTCCACCGGCACCGGCTCCTCCGAAACCCCGCCGAGCGACAGTCCGGCGCCTGGTGCCCGCCTCTTCGGGGACGAGTTTTCACGCCGCGTGTCGCGGGGCCTGGGCAGCCCGTGGACGGTGGAGGGGCTCTGGTACGTGGACGGGACGCGAGCAGTGAGTGACTTGGACGGACAGGATCTCGCGCTGGCGCCCGGCTCGCGCTGTGGGGACTGTCAGGTGGAGGTGCGGCTCCAGCACTTCTCCGAAGCCGAGGCGGGAGTCGCCCTGCGGGCCCAGGGCAGCGCGCGCTACACGCTGGTGTCGATGGCCAACGGGCGCATTCAGGTGCGGCGGGAGGCGTCCGGGCGTGTCACGGTTCTTGGCGAGGCGCGCAGTGGCCTCTCCTCCGCTCAGGAGCCCATGACGCTGACCCTCTCCGCGCGGGGCTCGGGGCCCGTGGAGCTCACCGCCTCCGTGGATGGGCAGGTGAGACTCTCCGTGGTGGACTCCAGCAACTCCGCGATCCGCGAGCCGGGGCTGGCGGGACTCATCACCCCCATCGCTGGGGTGTGGTTCGATGACTTCGAGGTTCGGACCTTGGGGGCTGCCCGGTCTCTCAGGGAGGCCTCGGATCCAGGGGTGCAGCCGTCCCCTTAAAGGGGTCCTTCCCGTGGCGTCACGCCCGAGACGAGGGCGTGGCGCACCGTGCTAGCATGCGTCGCGTACCCCCTTCGTTCGAGGTATGCGACGTGAAGAAGCTCAGCCTCCTGGCGCTGGTCGTCATTCTGTCGGCCTGCAAAGGCGACACGTTTGACGGTGAGGCCATTCACGCCAAGGTCCTGCTGACCCCTGCGGTCTCCGCCACTTGCGTGCTCTTCGAGGTGCGTGACCCCGCCAGCCAGGCGGTCCTTCAGAAGCGATGGTTGAACCGCGCCGAGGGCGATAACGACTTGCAGGTGGCGATCTTCCGGGGGGCGCTGCCGGAGACGGTGGAGCTCACCGCGCGCCCGTTCCGGGATGGCACCTGCCAGCTTGAGGGCGAGCAGGGGGACAAGAAGCCGAATGGTCTGGCCAAGGCGGTGACGGCTACCTTCGTGAAGGACGCGGTTCCTCCGGTCACCGAGATCCCGCTGGAGCCCGGTACGGATGGAGACGCGGACGGTTACGTCAGCACGGACGCGGGCGGCTCGGATTGCCAGGACCAGGATCGGACGGTGTACCCGGCTGCGGCGGAGACGTGCAGCCTGCAGGTGGATCTCAACTGCAATGGCAAGAAGGGGTGTGAGGAGGCCGGCTGCTCGCCGAACTCCTGCCTGGGCGACAAGCTGGTCTTCCTGTCTTCTGCGCGGACGGCAACAGTGCGTGTCTGCTCGCAGGCGGTGCAGTTCCAGATCCAGGATTCGCTCGGCAACGCCTTGCCCGTGTCTACTCCCACGACCGTTGGGCTTCAGGCCGACTCCTCGACAGGGCTCAAGTTCTACTCGGACTCGGGCTGTAACACCGAGCTGACGAGCGGCGTCACCCTCGCGGCGAACGCGAGCACCGGCAGCTTCTACTTCAAGGGCACGCAGGCGGGCATCGTGAACGTGAGCCTCACGGCCAGTGGCTTCATCAGCGCCCAGCAGGCCGCGACCATCACCGCGGGGCCTCCCACCGTCATGGTGTTCACGGGGCCGGGCCAGGGGACGGCGACGGCGACGGCGGGGGAGTGCGCGGGACTCGTTACCGTGACGCTCAAGGATGCGGATGGCAACACGGCGAACGCCACCGGGGCCACCAACATCAGTCTGACCCCCAATGGAGGGCCGCTGACGTTCTCTACCAGTCCCACGTGTTCGCCCATGACGACCACCGTGTTGATTCCCCAGGGGGCCAGCTCGGCGACCTTCCGCTACCGCAGCACCCAGACGGGGAGCTTCTCCATCGGTGGATCCTTCGGGGGCCTGACCAGCACGCCGCTGGCCGTCACGGTGACCCCGGGAGCACCCACGCTCGTGTTCAACCCCAACGGACAGACGGTGACGGCGGGCAACTGCTCGACGCTGATGACGGTGCAGCGGCAGGACAGCTTCAACAATTCGATACCGGTGACGACTGCAACGCCGGTGACGCTGACGGCGAATCCGTCGACGGGGTTCCAGTTCTACACGGACGCGGCCTGCACCATGTCCGTGGTGACCCCGATCAACATGCCCAGTGGAGCGAGCACCATAGGCTTCTACTTCAAGGGTACCACCGCGGGGACGGTGGCGGTGACGGCGGGGCAGGGCACCTTGTCCGTAAGCCAGAACGTGACCATCAACGCCGCACCGCCGACGGTGTTGGCCTTCTCGCCAGCGTCGCTCACGGTGGCGGCGGGGGACTGCACGGCGTTGATGCTGCTGGCGACCGACATCCACGGAAACCGGTCCAATGTCTCGGGCAACCAGTCGGTCACCCTCGCGCCAGGCGCGGGCCTGTCCTTCTCCGCCACGAGCAACTGCTCGGGCTCAACGAATGCGTTCACCATCAACTCGGGCCAGAGCAGCGTGAACGTCTACGCGAAGGCGACCAGCGTGGGCAGTGTCTCTGCGACGGCCAACAGGTCCGGGTTCACCTCCGGGACGCTGAACCTCACGGTGAACCCGGGCGCTCCGGCCAGGCTGGCCTTCACGACCAATCAGCAGACGCTGGAGATCAACACTTGCTCGGCCGTTACAACGGTGCAGGTGCGTGACAGCTCCAACAACCCGTCCCCGGTGAGCAGCGACACCCCGGTCAACCTGACCGCGTCCTCGGGGACCGTCACCTTCTATCTGAGCGCCGACTGCACGGGCCCGACGACGTCCCTCACGATTCCCTCGGGGCAGACCAGCGGGAACTTCTATTTCAAGGACACGACCGCGGAGAATGTGACGATCACCGCCTCCAACCCCAACCTGGCCAGTGCGACCCAGAATCAGTCGATCACTTCGCCACAGCCTACGGCGCTCGTCTTCACGACGAGCCCGCAGACGCGGATGGCGGGGGCGTGCTCGGGTGTGGTGACGGTGCAGGCACAGCTTGGAGGGAACCCCGCGCCTGTGACCGCCGACACTCCCGTCAGCCTGACGGCTGCGCCGCCCGCTGGTTTCACGTTCTATTCCACGGGCAACTGCTCGGGGTCAGCGGTCACCCAGGTGACCATTGGCTTTGGCCAGAGCACCGCCAACTTCACCTTCAAGGGCAACACCGCAGGCACCATCGCCCTGGCGGCCTCCAACCCGTCCATTCCCACGCCCGCGACTCAGAGCGCCACCATCACCCCAGCGGCGCCTTCGAAGCTGGCGTTCAGCACGCCCCCGCTGACGACCGTGGCGGGGACCTGCTCGCAGGCGGTCACCGTGCAGTCCCGAGACGACTTCGACAACCCCTCGCTGGTCAACTCGGACAAGACCCTCTCGCTGAGTGCGACAGGGACTCCCACGGACAACAACTTCAAGTTCTATTTGGATGGCGGGTGCACCAACGAGCTCGCGGGCAACTCGGTGCTCCTCGCGAATGGCCAGTCCTCGGTGACGTTCTACTATCGGGGCCAGAAGGTCCGGAACGTGGACCTGTCGGCCAACACCTCCGGCCTGACTGCCACCCCGCCGCAGACGCACACCATCACCACCGCCGCCGTGACGAAGGTGGTGTTCACGTCCACCTCGCCCATGCAGCTCCTGGCGAGCACGTGCGCGATGCGGACCATCGAGCGCCAGGACGCCGCGGACAACCCGGTGGCGGGGGGGGCCTCGCTGAATGTCGCGCTCACCGGCTCGGCCCCGGTGGAGTTCTACCTGGACTCGGGCTGTACCCAGCTCACGAACCAGGTCACCATTGCCGCAGGGAGCAGCTCGGTCGACTTCTGGTTCAAGGGCCTCAGCGGAGGCATCAACACCACTGCGCCGCTCACACTGACAGCCACGTCCGCCGGCCTCACGGCGGCGAACCAGCTCGAAAACATCATCCCCACGGTGCGGACCAGCGGAGCCACCTGCACCATGACGGGCACCCAGACGACTGCCAATTGCCCCATCACCCCCCCTCTGCAGGATGCGAGCAGGGCGTTCCTGGTGTTCCAAGCCACCACGCAGAACCAAACCAGCGAGCTGGCCAATGTCCGCTGCGTCCTGAACACCACCAGCACCCCGGTGGATGTGCAGTGCAGTCGAGCCGTTGGGGGTGGCTCGAATGTGAACATCCGCTGGTTCGTCGCGGAGTTCCCCACGGGTGTTGCCGTGCAGCATGGCTCTCACGGCTGCGGGGGGCCCACCACAGGTCTGACCATCTCCTCCGTGGTGATGGACCACACCTTCCTGCTGCTCAGCAGCGAGAAGGACATCAATAACCAGCGCTCGACGGTTCCCCGGCTCGTCGATCTGAAGTCGTCGACCCAGGCCGAGATCCGAAAGACTCCGGGCGCCAACTGCACTCCTGGGAACGAGGTCAACAGCGGCCAGATCGTGGACTACACTGCGGCCACGGTTCAGCGTGGGTTGATGGGCATCGGTGGCGGGGCGGCGACCGTGGACATCAACCTGTCCCCAGCGGTGCCGCTGAGCCAGTCGATCGTCCTGTACTCGTACGTGTTCGAGAGCAACACCACGAAGATCTGCGATCGCCTCGTGCGAGGCGAGCTCACCAGCAGCGGCAACAAGCTGACCTTCTCGCGTGGCAGTGGCGACACGTCGCCCAACTGCACCACGCCGCAGATCAACGAAATCTCCTACGAGGTGGTTACGTTCCCTGCGGGCACCGTCGTGCAGCAGGTGACGCGGTCCTTGCTGGCGGGGGGCGCCAGCACGAACGTGGCGATCACCCCGGTTGATCCCTCCCGGACCATCGTCATCGGCGGAGGGCAGTGGGCCTCGGGGCAGGTCCACGGCGAGAGCAAGTTCGCGGGGGGCGAGAGCATCAGCGAAGGGCGCATCCAGGCCTACCTGATGAACGGTTCGATCCTCACACTCTCCCGCGAGAGCACCGGCGACGGAGCGACCTTCACGGTGTACGTGGTTCAGCTCAAGCCCTGAGGCCCGGTGGGCCTCAAGCCCGCGGCTCGAGGAGGGGATATGTGGAATCCCGCGCAGTACGAGCGCTTTCGTGACGAGCGGAAGCGCCCCTTCTTCGAGCTGCTCGCGCGGGTGGACGCGGCCGCTCCCGCCCAGGTGGTGGACCTGGGCTGTGGCACCGGAGACCTGACGCTCGTGCTCGCCGAGCGCTGGCCCTCAGCCCGGGTGACGGGCGTGGACTCCTCCGAGGCCATGGTGGCGGAGGCCTCTCGCCGTGCCGCCCCAGAGCGGGTGCGCTTCGAACTGGCAGATCTGGCCGGGTGGACGCCCGCTGCGCCCGTGGAGGTGATCTTCTCCAACGCCGCACTGCACTGGCTGCCGGATCACCCCGCGCTGCTGTCGCGGCTGGTGTCGTTGCTGGCGCCGAGCGGCGTGCTCGCCTTTCAGATCCCCGCCAACTTCGACGCGCCCTCGCACCGGCGCATCGATGAGGTGAGGGGGCATCCACGCTTCGCGGCCACGCTCGCCCCCGTCCGCCGAGGGCAGGCTCAGCCGCTGGACTTCTACGAGGCCCACCTGGCCGGGCTGGGCCTCACCGTGGATGCGTGGGACACCACGTACCTCCATGTGCTCCAGGGCGAGGACGCGGTGCTGCAGTGGCTGCTGGGCACCACGCTGCGGCCCGTGCTCGCGGCGCTCGGGGCCGAGGAGAGCCAGGCTTTCCTCGACATGCTCCGGCCGCTGCTGCGCGCGGACTACCCCGCCACCGCTCGGGGGACTCCGTTCCGCTTCACCCGGCGCTTCGTGGTGGCCTCACGCCGTTAGCGTGCCGAGCCCAGGCGCAGGCGCACCAGCAAGTCATGCAGCCCGGCGCGGCCGCTCGGCGCCTCGGGCAGCGAGCTCGTGTCTCGCGCCTTCTCCAGTTCCTCGCGCAGGCGGCGGAACTCCCGCTCGTGGAAGGAGAAGTCCTGCTCGGGCAGCACGCCCTTCTCCGTGCCTTCCAGCTTGCGCTTGACGAGCTCCGGCACGTACGGCAACCGGTGGTGCTCGTTGAGGGTGAGCAGGTTCGTCTCGATACGGCCCGTGCGCATCAGGTGCAGGCCCGTGAGCAGCACCCGGTACACATAGAGCAGCGGCTTCACCCGCCGGGGCGACTCCTTCTCGAAGAGCCTCCACTGCGTGTCCGCGAAGCCCAGGTAGTGGTGCGCGTGGTGTCGGGTGATGCACGCGTTGGCCAGCGCCTTCAGCTCCTGGTGCTCCGGTGAGGTGCGCAGCACCAGCGGCGAGTAGAGCTGCTCCAGCACGTAGCCGTTGCGGCGCAGCACCAGCGTGAAGAACTTGGCCACGTCATGGGTGACGAGGTCCATCTCCACGCCCTCGTACACCGTGGACTTCTCCACTGTGTCTGGCCCCACGTCCAGCCCCACCACCTCGCGCGCGGGCAGCAGGTGGACGCCCCGCAAGTCCCAGTCCGAGTCCGGCGAGGGGAAGCCGTAGATGTGAGAGCCGCTCACCGTCATGAACATCAACGGGTACGGGTGCTGCTGCACGAAGGGCTCGAGGCGGGGATCCAAGGTCGTCATGGCTTCAGCTCCTCGGGTGTTGAGACAAGGGGAGCCCGGACGCCGGTCCTCGGAGGCTCCTGACCTGAAGGCGTGAGGGGCTTCAGAGCGCTCCCGCCAAGGGCAGCTCGAGGCGAGGGATGTACCGGCCGCCCTTGCTCTCGAAGAGGACGAGGTGCTCCACGCGCCCCTCGCCCCAGTGCTGGCCCTCCAGCGCCTTCTTGCACGCGAGGAACGCCGGGTCCCCCTTGGGATCCTTGGCGCGCGCCAGCGTGAGGTGGGCCGTGTACATGCGCTTCTCCCGGGGGAAGCCCAGCGGCTCCAGCACCGCGGCCACCTCGGCCTGGAGCGCCCCCAGCGCAGCGGTGTCTCCCTTCACGTCCGCCCAGAGCACATGCGGGTGGCTGGGCTTGCCGAACGTCCCTCCGTTCTCGACGGTGAGGGTGAAGGGCGTGTGGTGGTGCGACACCGGCGTGAGCGCCTCACCGAGGGCGGGGAGCTGCGCCTCGGAGACTTCCCCGAGGAAGACGAGCGTGAGGTGGAAGCCGTCCGAATTCACCCAGCGGGCCTTGGGCGCCAGCGGGCGGAGGCGCTCGAGGCCTGTCTTGGCGTGGGCCTCGATGGTGCTCCCCAGGGTGACGGCGGTGAACAGGCGCATGGCTCAGGGCTCCGAGGCCGCGCGCCGCCGTGGCCAGAGCGCGAAGGCCCAGAAGGGGAGGAAGGCGAAGAACTCCACCACGACCACGTACAGCCCGCGCCCGGAGAACATGCGGGTGCCGATGGGCGCCACGGGCAGGGGGCGCCACGGCGCGAAGAGCCGCTCATTCGAGAACGGCCAGAGCAGGGCCGCCCCGAGCCCGCCATCCGTGAGCGAGTCCAGCAGCCCATGGCTGGCCACGGCCAGGAGCGCCAGGAGCCCCGTGCGCCCGGGCGGCAGGCGGAGCAGGCGCGCTACGCCGACGATGGCCAGGGCCACCAGCGCCGCGAAGACCAGCGAGTGCGAGGCGCCCCGGTGTCCCCACGTGGCCTCGTAGGGGATGCGCAGCTTGAACGCGATGACGTCCGCGTCCGGCAGCAGCGCCAGCGCGGAGAACAGGGCCATGCTGGCGGCCAGGCGGCCTCGCGAGGCGGGCCCTGCCTCGTGCCTGCCCAGCGCCATGCCCACTGCGACGTGACCGATGCTTGCCATGGTGGAGCCCCACGATATTGCACATTGTCCTCGCGCATAGGGGCCCCGCGGCTTCCTGGCAGGGGAGGGCCGCCTGGGCTAGCCTGCGCGGTACCGTGTCCGCGGCTTCTTCCTCCGAGTCTGGCATTGATGAACTGCTGCTCCACCGGCTCGATGAGCGGCGGGCGCAGGTCAGCGAGTGGGTCAATCGCTTCCGGGCAGGCGGTGCCGTGGGCTGGCTGTTGTTCGCCTTGGCGTTCGACTGGAAGACGCCGGCGTGGATGCTGGGAGGTTACCTGGGCCTGGCGCTGGCGCTGTGGTTCGGAGCGCGGCGCCTGCCGGCCCTCGGTACGCGGCCGGCGCTGGGCGTGGTGAGCATCGACATGCCGGCCATCTGCCTCATCCAGCTCTCGGCGCTGGAGTCCTCGCCCAACACCGTGGCGGTGGCGCTCCTGCCCATTGGCATCTACGTCACCCTGCTGATGGCGGTGGCCATGCTGGGGCTGTCGCGGGTGGGAGTGGCGGTGGCCACCGCCGTGGCGCTCCTCTGCGAGGTGGCGCTCTGCGAGAAGGCGAAAATTCCTCGGGATGTGTACCCGCAGCCCCTGGTGCTGGTGATGGTGATGGCGGCAGTGGCGGCGACGTTCGTGAGCCGGCAGGTGATGGGGCTGGTGAATGACGTGACGCGCGAGCAGGCGAGGCGGGCCCGGCTGGGGCGCTACTTCTCGCCGCAGGTGGCCAGCCGCATCGCGGAGCTGGGGCCCGGCGGAGATGCGGGGCAGCACCGTGAGGTGACGCTGCTGTTCTCGGACATCCGAGGGTTCACGACGATGGCGGACCGGATGGAGAGTCCGCAGGTGGTGGCGCTGCTCAACGAGTACTTGTCGAAGATGGTGGAGGTGGTGTTCCGCAACGGAGGAACACTCGACAAGTTCATCGGGGACGGGATCCTGGCGTACTTCGGAGCGCCGCTGGAGCTGGCTGGGCACCCACAGGCCGCGGTGGAGTGCGGGCTGCAGATGCTCGAGGCCCTGGAGTCGCTCAATGCCGCGCGGAGCTCCCGAGGCGAGGCGCCGTTGAACATTGGCATCGGCATCCACACCGGCCGGGTGGTGGTGGGGGACGTGGGACCCAACCAGCGCCGCGAGTACACAGTGATAGGGGACGCGGTGAACCTGGCCAGCCGCATCGAGGGCCTCACCAAGAAGGCCGGAGCCGCGGTGCTCGTGTCCGAGGCGACGCGGGCGCGGTGTGGAGCGGACTTCGAGTTTACCGCCGCCCAGCCGCTGCCCGTGCAGGGAAAGCCGGAGCCCGTGGCCACCTTCGTCCCCAGCCGCCCTGGCGCCCGCCAGGCCACGAGCTGAGCGCCTCCTCGCCGTGCTGCTCGACCAGTCCGAGACCGCTCTCGAAGAGCTCTTGAACCAGCGGCTCGATGAGCGGCGGGTGCAGGTCAGCGAGTGGCTCAACCGCTTCCGCGCGGGTGGCGCCTTGGGGTGGTGGGTGTTCGCCCTGGTGTTCGATTGGAAGTCGCCCGCATGGATGCTGGGAGGCTACCTGGGCCTGGCGCTGGCGCTGTGGTTTGGAGCGCGGCGCCTGCCAGCCCTGGGCAAGCGGCCTTCGCTGGGGGTGGTGGGCATCGACATGCCGGCCATCTGCCTCATCCAGCTCTCGGCGCTTCAATCCTCGCCCAACACCGTGGCGGTGGCGCTCATGCCGATCTGCACCTACGCCACGCTGGTGGTGGTCGTGGCCATGCTGGGGCTATCGCGGGTGGGAGTGGCAGTGGCCACCGGGGTGGCGATCGCCTGCGAGGTGGTGCTCTGCGAAGCCGTCGGGATGCCGCGAGAGGCCTATCTGTACGCGCTGGTGTTCGTGCTGGTGATGGCGGCAGTGGCGGCGACGTTCGTGAGCCGGCAGGTGATGGGGCTGGTGAATGACGTGACGCGCGAGCAGGCGAGGCGGGCCCGGCTGGGGCGCTACTTCTCGCCGCAGGTGGCCAGCCGCATCGCGGAGCAGGGGCCTGGAGGAGACGCGGGGCAGCACCGTGAGGTGACGCTGCTGTTCTCGGACATCCGGGGCTTCACGACGATGGCGGACCGGATGGAGAGTCCGCAGGTGGTGGCGCTGCTCAACGAGTACCTGTCGAAGATGGTGGAGGTGGTGTTCCGCAACGGGGGAACACTCGACAAGTTCATCGGGGACGGGATCCTGGCGTACTTCGGAGCGCCGCTGGAGCTGGCTGGGCACCCGCAGGCCGCGGTGGAGTGCGGGCTGCAGATGCTCGAGGCCCTGAAGGAGCTCAACGCCACGCGGGCCAGCCGGGGCGAGGAGCCGCTGAACATCGGCATCGGCATCCACACCGGCCGGGTGGTGGTGGGCACCATCGGCCCCGAGCAGCGCCGCGAGTACACGGTGATAGGGGACGCGGTGAACCTGGCCAGCCGCATCGAGGGCCTCACCAAGAAGGTGGGCGTCCCGATGCTGGTGACGGGGGCGACGCAGGCGCGGTGCGGGACGGACTTCGAGTTCACCGCCGCCCAGCCGCTGTCCGTGCAGGGAAAGCCGGAGCCCGTGGCCACCTTCATGCCCCAGCGTGCTCCGGCCTCCCGCGCCGCGGCTCAGTAGGCCTTGGAGAAGACGATGCGGCCCGGCGAGGGGTCGCCGCACACCACGCACTTGCCCGGCTCCTGCTTCAAGTCGAAGGGCCGGCAGCGCGTGGTGGCCGCCATGTCGTTCTTCGCCTTCGTCTCGCAGGCGGGCTTCTCGCACCAGTGCGCCAGCATGAAGCCGTCCTCGGCGCGCTTCTGCATCTCCTCGTAGGAGTTCACCTCGAAGGTGTGCTGGTCGCGGAAGGACTTGGCCTTGTTGAACAGGTCCGCCTGCATCTGGTCCAGCATCGCCTTGGCCTTCTCCACGGCCTGGCCCAGCGGGACGAACTCCTTCTGCTTCAAGTCCCGGCGCACCATCACGCACGAGTCCTTCGCCAGGTCCTTGGGGCCCAGCTCCAGCCGCAGGCACGTGCCGATGAGCTCGTGCTCGTTGTACTTGAAGCCCGGGCTCTTGGTGTCGTCGTCGTCCAGCACCACGTTCAGCCCGTTCTTGCGCAGGTCCGCCGTCACCGCCTGCGCCTTCTCCAGCACCTGCGCCTTCTCCGCATCCGACGCCTTGCCCAGGATGGGGATGACCACCACGTGCGTGGCCGCCAGCCGCGGCGGGACGATGAGCCCCGCGTCATCCGAGTGCGTCATGATGAGGCCGCCGATGAGGCGCGTGGACACGCCCCAGGACGTCTGCCACACGTGGTGCTGCTTGCCGTCCCGGCCCTGGAACTGTGTCTCGAAGGCCTTGGCGAAGTTCTGCCCCAGGTTGTGGCTGGTGCCCGCCTGCAGCGCCTTCTTGTCCTGCATCATCGCTTCGATGGAGTAAGTGCGCAGCGCGCCGGCGAACTTCTCCGTCTCGCTCTTGCGGCCCGTGAGCACCGGCATCGCCATGTAGTCCTCGGCGAACGTCCGGTACACCTCCAGCATCTGCAGCGTCTCCTTCTCCGCGTCCTCCTCCGTCTCGTGGCAGGTGTGGCCCTCCTGCCAGAGGAACTCGGTGGTGCGCAGGAACAGCCGCGTGCGCATCTCCCAGCGCATCACGTTCGCCCACTGGTTGATGAGCAGCGGCAAGTCCCGGTAGCTCTGGATCCACTTGGCGAAGCTGCGGTTGATGATCGTCTCGGAGGTGGGCCGGATGATGAGGGGCTCCTCGAGCTTGGCGCCGCCCGCGTGGGTGACGACGGCCAACTGGGGATTGAAGCCCTCCACGTGCTCGGCTTCCTTCTTCAGGTAGCTCTCGGGGATGAGCAGCGGGAAGTAGGCGTTCTTGTGGCCCAGGTCCTTGAACATCTTGTCCAGCACGCGCTGCATGTTCTCCCACAGCGCGTAGCCGTTGGGCCGGATGACCATGCAGCCCTTCACGTCCGAATAGTCGGCGAGCTTCGCCTTCAGGACGAGATCGACGTACCACTCGGAAAAGCCCTTCTCTCGGGCAAGGAGCTTCTCGGCCATGTGCAGCAACCCTCGTGGTGAAGAAAGAGGGGGGTTGCCTACGCCGGGTGGTCCGGGAAATCAACGGGCTCGACGCCAGGGCTCGACTCGTGGACACGAGGAGCCGGGGCGGAACCCCGGGGGGCCCACCCCTCCCTCCCTCTGGGGAGGGGGGAGAGGCGGGCGGTGAGACACTTCAGGCCGGGCTCAGGAGCCCTCGGGGGGCTCGGAGCGCGGAGGCTCCGGAGGAATCAGCCCGGGGGTGATTTGGTGCAGCAGGCCCCCCCGAATCATGAACTGCCGCTCGCCCAGGCGCTGCTTGCAGGCCTCGGTGTCCTTGGGCTGGTAGATCTCCACGTACAGCTTGCCCGGCCCCGGCGGCTCGAAGTACCGGCGCTCGGCGCAGTCCTTGAAGAGCTTCATCACCTCGTCGCGGCGCTGGCCCAGGGTGAACTCTGGTGGCGTCGAGTCATCCTCGGCCTGGGCCTCGGGCTCCTTCGAGGGAGCCTCGGCTTGGGCCTCGGACTCGGCGGCCGGCTCCGCGGCAGGCTTGGAGGCCTGCGCGGGCTCGGCAGCGGGTGCGGCAGGGGCCGGGGCCGGCTCCTTGGAGCAGGCCCCCCAGAGCAGCGCTCCAGAGAGCGCCGCCATTCTCCAGGTCAGGCTCAGTTGTCGCATGCGCCCAGGTTCCCATCATGCCGGCAGTCGTGGCCTTGCCGGTCGAGTTCGATCTGGTACAGCGACTTCACGCCCTCGTCCGTCTTCTGGACCGCGGTGGTGTCCTGCTGGCCAGGGCCCTGCTGGTTGGCATCCACGGTGACGATGCCGCCACCGATGCCCACCTGCATCGCGGGCTCGGCCGGAGCGGCCACCGTGGTGGTCAACTTGTACCGGTTCCACTGGTCCGAGGAGGACGCGTAGAAGCTCAGCGCGCAGTTGGCCTCGCCGGTGGCGAAGTTGGCCTGGTACAGGCGGGCGATGTTGGTTCCCGTCGTCGAGCACACCGCGCCCGAGGCGCCGCTGGGCTCGAACGAGCTCCACAGCACGCAGCCGGCAATGAGGTTACCCGAGGTGCCGGTGCGCTCATTGTTGGCCGCGTACTCGATGAACCAACCCGGGCCATCCGACGAGGCCGAGGGGTTGCTGGTGACCCGGCCCGCGGTGGCATCCCCGAGGGTGCCCGCCTGGAAGTTGCTGACGTTCACCATGCCCGTCGAGGTGTCCGTGAGCATGCCGGCCTCATAGGTGACGGCCTCGTCGTTGGAGTCGAACTTGCGCGCGGCGGTCCCGCCATACGTCCACAGGCCGTAGTAGCGCTGAGGATAGGGCGCGGTGGCCTGGTTGTAGTTGAGCGCAATCCAGTCGTCCTGCGTCATCTCGCAGTTCCACGTGGAGGTGTCGCCCGAGCACGTGTACTGGAGCGAGCCGCTGTCGGTGTTGGAGCACCCGTTGGCGGCGGAGTAGGCCCATGACATCGTCACGCGGGCGCCACCGCACGCGGCACCGGGCGTGGTCGGGGTGGTGTTGGTGGTGCTGTTGCCCGCGCTGTAGTGGAAGTTCTGGTAGGTGGAGTTGGTGGTGTACGCCGTGGTGTACGTCGTCGGCGTGCCACGCTCGACCGTGAGGGTGTTGTTCACGCCGCAGCCCTGCACCGCGCAAGCGCGCGGGTTGGAGAGCCGGCACGTGGTGCCCTTGTCCAGCATGTTCTCCCGGTCGCCAGTGCCCAGGAAGGTGCGCACGTAGCCCGTGGCGGGCTGCAGGGCGTTGACGGTCGTGTAGGTGAAGGGCGCGCGCATGGCGTCCGCATCACCCGACCGGCCCGCCAGGTTCGCCACGCGGAAGGCGCGTGCGGCAAACCAGTTCTTCACCTGCTGGCGTGTCGCGTCCCACTCGCCCGGCTTCCACATGCGGATCATCCACAGCTGCCCGCCGTAGTCGCCCACCGTGGCCGAGTCGAACAGCTGATCGATGTCCAGCGGCGAGTTGTTGGCTGGACCGATGTCCATCATCGCGAGGCCCGCGCCAATCGGGTACTTCAGGTTCTCCGAGCGGGGGTTCTGGGTGGTGTCGTCTCCGTAGAAGTAGCTCCAGACGGTGTGACCCGTGCGGATGTCCACGATGGCGAAGCCGCGGCCGCGCAGCATTTGCGCGTCGAACCCGCCGTTGAAGGCCACCACCCAGCGCTCGCGCGCGTCGTTCGGGGAGACGATCTTCCACGGGGTGACCGCACTGCCCGCGGGCAGGCCATAGGTGGTGCGCAGGGCATCATCCGCGACCGGGCCGAGCGCCACGGGACCGATGGGCGGCGAGCGGGGCGCGAAGTTGGAGAAGCTCTCGCCCACCTGCAGCGCCAGCGGATCGCACGGCTGCGGCCACATCCACAGGAAGTCTCCCGCCGCGTTCGGCACGTTGCCGGCGCCCTCGTCCGGGGCGTCGCCCAGCAGGCGCGTCAGATCCAGCGCGAAGCGGTGCACGCCGCCGCGGCCGGTGCCCACGATGGCCACCGTGCGGTACTCGTTGGGCTGCTTCTTGCCGTCCGGCGCGCCGTCCACGCCGTCCATCCACACGTCGCGGACCATCGGCGTGCCGTCCACGAAGTAGGCGTGCTTGCCCATGTTGCCGCGCAGCTTGGGCAGCAGGTCCGGCGGGACGAAGGCCCACAGCTCCTCGCCCGTGCCGTCGTCATACATGCGCTGGCCCGTGAGCGAGTCTGTCTCCGCCGGAGTCTTCGCCCGGCCGTTGTGGAACGCGTGCAGCATGCCGCCGTTGCTGCCCACGAGGACGATCTTGTCCCGGTCCTCTTTGTCCGCCTGGTACAGGTCGTACGCCTTGCCCTCCGCGTTGGCGTCGTCCGTCGTCTGCGGGGTCATCCCGGTGAACAGCGACGTGAGGCACTGCTGCGAGAAGCCGCAGAAGCGCGCGGGGATGGGCGGATCCACGGTCACCGGCGACGAGTGGAAGATGTCGTGCAGCAGGAAGGCGCGGTCCTTGTCGTGCTGGGCCGGATCGATGTTGAGCACGTCCGCGCCGCGGTACCACTTGATGATCAGCTCGGCGCAGGCGAGCGGCGGCAGGGCACCGGGCAGCATGCCCAGGCTCGCGGCCAGCTCCGCGCAGTCGTTGGGGTTCTGGCTGATGCCCAAGAACTCGAGCAGATCCGCGGCGTGCGCCACGTCGAACGGGATGGGCGTGTCCCGGAAATCCACCTTGCCGTCGTGGTTGCTGTCGATGATGGTGTAGATCTTCCGGGTCATCCACTTCTTGTGGTTGGCCCCGTCCGTCAGCTTCTCGCCCGCCTCCCAGAAGGGTGTGGCGGGGGTGACGATGCCCTGCTGAGAGTCCAGCAGCCGGATGAAGTTACCCTCGTCGTTCTCGATGATGGCTTTGTCCGAGGCGTCGATGAGCAGCGTGTCGTTGCAGTCGCCGTCCTCGTTCAGATCGCCACCCGCGGTGGGGTCCGTCGGGTTGCAGCCCAGCAGGCGCTCCTTGCCCTCCTTGAAGCGGTAGAGGAAGCCCTGCCACGGCGCCGTCTGCGAGCGCGCCGGCTTGAAGCGGGGAATCAGCGTGGCACTGGCGCTGCGCACCTGGAGCGTGCTGGCCGCCGGGCTCGAGAACGAGGTGGCGCGCGTCTGCACGTTGGTGATGATGGACATCAGCGCCTGCTTCAGGCCGGTGGCGTCATCCGCCGTGTAGTAGAGGCCGCCGCCCACGTCGGCCGTGTTCTTCAGGAAGGGGCTGTTGATGCCGAAGCCCACCGTGTACGTGAGCACGTTCTGCCGGCCGGCGGTGTTGAAGTCTCCGACGATGGGCGGGTTGTTGCGCTGCAAGTCCTGATTGAAGAGCATCTTCGCCACGTCATCCAGCAGGTAGTTCTGGTTGTCGTCCGTGTAGACGGCGGGGTCGGTGCCCTTGTCACGGGTGGCGATGGTGCCTCCGCCGCACGGCGTGGCGTCCGGGCAGTACACCGGGCCGCCGTTGACCGTGCGCAGCTTGGTGACCGCCGTGGCGCTCAGCGTGTCGCCGGAGGGCTCACCGTCCGTGATGACGATGACGGAGGACACCTGGCAGCCCCAGCACACGCTGCGGCCCTGCGCGTTGAGCGAGGTGTTCTTGTAGGCGGCTGGGTAGCTGTAACCGCTGGTGCCGAAGCCAAAGACGTCCCGGTAGATGGCGTCATCCGAGGTGAAGTAGTAGCCCACGTTCAGCAGCGAGCGCGCCAGCGGCGTACCGGTGGTGAACGTCAGCCCGTTGACCGCGTTGATGTAGCTGGCGCGGTTGCTGTCGAAGGAGCTCGCGTCGTTGATGATCTGCGAGCACGAGGGGTTCTGCCCGCGGAGCAGCACGGTGTTGGGCGCGCTGTTGGAGAAGTAGCTGATGCCCGCGCGCACGCGGCGCAGGTCCTTGATGACGGACTTGAGCACCGCCTTGGCGGTGACGTACTTGGGCGGATTGAAGTTGAGGTAGCGGCCCCAGAACATGAAGTTCAGGTTCTCGAGGGGCGGCGTGTTACGGCCAATGGTGCCCGGCACCTTGTAGTAGCCCTTGGTGCTCAGGCACGTGAGGCAGCGCGCATACTCGGCGGCGCCCGTGGTGTTGGACCAGTTGGGCACCTGCGACTGGCAGGCGTGCTCCTTGGAGTTCCACTGCGTCGGCGGGTTGCTCAGGTCCGCCCAGTACATCCAGCCGTAGAACTTGTCGTCCTGGAACAGGTTGGGGAAGCCCGTGTCCGAGCCCTCTTGCGTCCCCAGGTCCGGCACCGGGTACACGGTGGTCGGATTCCAGCCCCGGCTGGCCGCGAATGCATCCAGCCGCGGGTTCTGGCACCCGTTCGTGGTGATGGTGAAGAAGGTGGCGTGGTCGCTGTTCTCCACCTGTGGCAGCTCACGCATGGAGCCCGAGGTATCGAGCAGGAAGTGGATGTTGGGCGGGGCGCCCTCGGCGCTGAAGAAGCGCTCGTCGCCCGACACGTCCATGCCGCGCAGCACGTCGTTGATCATCGACGTGGTGAGCTGGCAGCAGGCCGTGCTGTCGGCGGGGGTTGCGCCCGCGTTGCCCAGGTTGTTCTGGGCATGCGCGGCGGTGACCAGGCCGAGGACGACAAGGCCCAGGCCGGCACGACGGAGGATGGGAGTCCAGGAGTGCATTGGGGGTTTCTCCTTCGGAATCGATTCTACAGGCCCACTCGGACCATGAACTCGATCTCGCGCTCGGGGCTGGTGGGGTCTTCGGTCTCTTTGCAGACCGCGGTGACGGTGTAGAACTTGGTGGTCGGCTTGACGGTGTTGGTGTTGGAGATGTCCTGGACATCCCGGTTGGGGTCCTTCATGGCGCCGGACACGTCCGTGGCGCTCACCTCTTCGAGCCGGCCGAAGTGGCCCGTGGCGAGCTTTACGCCGCGCAGATCTTCCTTGAACTTGATGGTGGAGGGGCCTGCCGCATCCAGCATGTTCATGCGGGAGATGAACAGGTTGCGAGCAGCCTGGACGCACGAGGACATGTAGTCCTCCTCGGCCTGGATTTCGGAGGCGGCGCGCTCGGTGCCGGTGAAGGAGATGGCGCCGGCCACCAGCAGGGTGATGAGCACGACGACGATCATGGCCATCACCAGCGCCATGCCGCGAGGGGTGGGAATCTTCAGGGACATGGGGCTCAGCCTCCGCCCGGGGTGATGGGTGCGAACTGCCGGTTCAGCAGGAGATTCTTGGGGGTGATCGATTCACGCAGGAGCATCCGGTAGAAGCCACCGCCCGACGGGGTGAAG